>CALHGI010000394.1 GCA_938029995.1 uncultured cyanobacterium
TCCAAAGCCTCACCGTATGATCATTACTCGCCGTTGCCATCAGTTTGTGGGTGGGGCTAAAGGCCACGCTATTCACCGCACCCGTGTGGCCAGTGAGAATATGCAAACATTGCCCGGACATATGGTTGGGCATGTCTCCGGGCACGTCTCCGGGCATATCCTCGGACACATCTCCGGATATATCTGCAGTTACCGCCGCCGTGACAGACCAAAGACGGACCGTAAAATCATCTCCAGCGGAGCCCATCACCTGACTATCGTAGCTAAAGGCCACATCTAGCACACTGCCCTGGTGGCCCCTCAACACTTGCAACAACTTACCGTGGGTATCCCACAGCCGCAGGGTGCCATCATCACTACTGGAGGCCAGGTATTGACCATCGGGGCTAAAACAGACGGACAGCACCCAGTCTTGGTGTCCATGGAGGCGATTTCTCTCTCGATTGGTATGGAGGGCCTGCCACAGGCGAAATAAGATCTGGTTTTGCAAATAGGCTGATACGGGGGTGAGCAAACTTTGTCGTGCCCCACTCAGGGCTTCTAGCAAGGCCCCCAACCCATCATGGGACAACAACAATGCCTGGGACACTGACACCAGGGCTCTCATTTCAGCCGTCTCAGCCCGGTAGCGTTCCTCGGTGGCTTGTTCCAAGGCCATGGCCTGTTCTTGCAACGCTGTACGCAGATCGGTTTCGGTTTGTTTTCGCCGTCGTCGTTCAGCCTGTAGCACGGTCATCAGTCCTGAATTATCCTGTTGCTTGACCAAATCAGCCAGGTAGTCATGGGCGAGCTGATACCGCACACTCCCGCCAATCTCTCGGTTCTTAAACAGAAGACCGGAATCCGCTAAAATTTCTAGCACCAGATCAAACTGCAACGGATCACGCAATATCCCTAAAGACTCCAGGGATTCTTCTAATTCAGTCAAGGTTTTGAGGGGTCGTGTCGCACTGCCATCACTCAGCAGATAGAGAATAGCGCGGGCAAAATCACTGTTTTCAGGCCCACAGTCATGGACCACTCGGTCTAAAAAGTTCCGCACTAAGGTGCGAATCGGGTCATCCCCCAATTCTTTTTTGTAGCGCCTGAGGGTGGTAATGTTCTCTCGCTGAAGTTCCGCCCCCACCACCTGTAGTTCAATCGGCCGCACTTCATGATCATCGACGGTTAGATCGGCCACCAGAACATCGATCAACTCTTCTTCTAGATAGAACTGGGCATTCTCCGTCAGCTGGCGGATAACGGCCTCGCATTCCTGGGGGTTAAAGTTCCCGAGATAGTAGCGCACGTCTTGACTAAGAATGTCTAGATCGAGGGCGGCCAAGCGTTCCCACTCTAGTAAATAATGCAAATAGTCATCCCGCAGGGCTAAGACCACTTTGAGATAGGGAATATTGAGACAGTCTCGCAGAAAGTAATACAGCGAACGTCGCTGTTCCACACCCGGACGCTCAAAAAAGAACTCCTCAAACTGGTCAAAAACAAGCACAATCTGTTGATAGTGATCCTGGGCCTGTTGGCGCAAGTGAGTCAACAAACTCTCGCCAGTAATGGAAAATGAAACATTGAAATTGGGGGGTGCGGAAGGTTGGGAAGAGGTAACCCGCTGGAGGGCCTGGAGAATTGACACTTCCCAACTCAAGTAATTGCGCACTAAAAGGGGAACGGTGGTACGCCCTTCAGCGGTGACTTGCTTCAGGGCTGGGACTAGGCCACTACTCAGTAGTGAACTTTTTCCCACCCCCGACTGGCCATGGAGAATCACCAGGGTATGCTGGGGCTGCATTAACCGCCCCACCAAGTGTTCAATCGCCTGCTGCCGTCCCGAAGCTCGCATTTCCACCGGGGAAATAGCACTCCCGGAACTAGAGCGATAGGGTTGAATAGCGCTGGCACCAATAAAGGCCCGCAAACCCATGAGGTTTTCAACCTGTCGCTGCTCCTGTTTGACCGCAAAGGCATCCAGATATCGCTTCTGCACAAAATACAGATCCTGGAGATTGCGTAGAATATTGCGGTATAGGGGAAAGTCGTAGCGGGGTTCTGTTCGTTGGCGAGCATTTTCCAAGTCATTGAGGGCGGAGGCGAAGAGGGCATCATCTCCCTGGCGTAGTTTTGCCCGCCCCCGCAGGAAATAGTAGCGGCCCTGGTGGTAGCGCAGTGCCAGGACAACGTCATGGGGGGAGACGGGGGGCCGCCGCCCATTTGAAACAGCGTCCTGGGGTCCTGTGCCCTGGGGGGCCACACCATCGCCATCCAGCTCAACACCATCGGCCCCCAATGCCTGGGTGCTTTTGAGCGCTTGGGACAATAGGTTGAGGGCTTCCGTGGCCCAGCCCTGGGCTTCGACCCAAGACTCCTTGGCCAGGGCCGCTTCCGCCAGATAGCCATAGTCTCGGGCCCGGCGCACTAAATCCTGCTGGTGCAGGGCCAATCCTTCGGTGGCCAAGGTGGTCAGGGCATCCCAGTCCTCTAGCCGCTGTAGTATTTCCGCCAGCACATGGATAAAGGTGGCGACTCGGTCCCGGCGATGTTGCTGCCCCAGCACCTGGAGAAATTGTTCATAAAAGTGACGGGCCCGACGGCAAGAGGCGAAATAGGTGGAGCGCTGTCGTTCGGCCTGGGTGTGCCACGACAAACCTAGATGGAGCAAAAGCACCGCTTGCTGATCACGGGTATCTTCGACGGTTTTGTCGGTCTGCTGCCAGTAGGCCAGACTTTGTTCGTAGTAGTCTTGGGCAACGTTTAACCTGTCAGGGGTGTGGGCTTCGCGGCCTTGGAGAAAGGTGAGGCTGGCCTGCAAAGCGCCGTCTAACTGAACGGAGTTTTTTTTAAGGGCTGCGATCGCAAACGGTAACTCCTGCTCCGTCAACACCTGAAAATGGCGACTTAAGCTGGGCAACTTCGGCACCGAATAATCCAAAAAATGGGAATCATGGCTATCCAAAATATAGGTAAACAGATCCCCAGCGGAACGGTGCAGGGCCTCAATCAACGCCTGGATCGGATAGTCCACCTGAATCGGTACCGCCGCAAAGCTTTTCAAATCAGCCGCATAGCGGGTGAAATCCTGTAAGACAGCATCCGTCATCCACAGCACCACCGGATAGGGAAATTTAGCCAGCAGCGCATTCCGCCCCACATTGGCCGCCTTAAACAACACATCCAAGGCCTCCACCTGGTCAAACCCAGTGACCATGACCGCCGCCGGTGGAGCGTTTAGGGCCATGGGCCTGCCGTGCATGGCATCGGGCAGAGACCGAGTGGAGGCCGCTAGCTCAACAATCTGAAAGTCCTGGGACTGGGCCAAGTCCCCCAGTAATAGCTGGGTCAAACGCCGATAGTTACACCGCACCAAGATCAAGGAAAACTGACCATAGCCAAGGGTGAGAGCCCGCTTGAGGTTGTTGAGGGCGGTCTGATTATGGATAACAATTTCGGGAAGATCGGCCTGGTACATGGGAAAAAGTGGGCCAGCCCACTGGGGAATAGGCAATGGGGAAATGGGGCTCACCGAATGGAGGCCCGATCATTATTCGATGATCAAATTATCTGCAAGCCAATTCTTAAAATGATTGGTTTCCTTGAGGACCGGATTGAAGTCAAACCAACGACCGCCGTTGTCGCGATATTCATACAAAAACAGGCTCCGAAGCAGCAGGCTATAGGCTTCGTTCCCTTGGGTATCTGGGTTACTGACCGCCTTAAACATCAGCTGCCATTCCCCCTCATCAATTAAGGCCATCAGAGAATCTCGCTCATCCCGAATCACCGCTTCGAGGATGGTCGACTTAATCGGCGGATCTCCCTTTTGTAAACAGCCATAGAGCAGGCGCATCAGGTTGCGCATGTGGCCACCGCTGAGCTGGCATAGGCGGTTGAGCACCTCAACAGACTCAAAGGCGTCGCCAATGAAATCGACCCGCTCATTATAGTTTTTAGTGGGAAAGGCACGGGCAAGTACCATCTGCCGCAACAGGGCTAGCCCCGGGTCAAAAACAGTACCCTCCCGCTGGGTAACGGGCACCATGGGCAACACTTTGGGGGACACACCAAACCGGTTGGAGAGACGGGGTAAGTCGTCGGAAAAGACTAAGGCCAGGGGAACGGTATACACCACATGGCAGTTTAAGCGCTTCAGCTGTTCGCCCCGGTCAATAAAAAGATACTCGGACTGGGTGCGGCCATTGGCGCGCTCCACGGGGTCAATGCGGTCGAGGTTATCCACAATGACCACCAGGCCTTTCTTGCCCTGGGCTCGGAGTGCTGCGATCGCAACTTCCAACAACTCCTCATTAATCGCATCAATAATCGTCTTCGTCCGCGGCTCCAGATATTGGCGCATACGACTCCGCATTTCCGGACTTTCCTTCGCCCGGGCCGTCAATGCCGCAATCCCCACCGAAAAACTCACATCCGCAATTTCCATCGGCGTCTGCAAAGTTTCCGCCAAATTCCGAAACAGATTTACCAAGGCCGACGGCCTCAGATTAACCCCATCCTTCTCCAAACTCTCCACCACCTGGTGGGCAATCATCAACAGAATATCGCTGATATCCACATCAGCCATTTCCAAGTCTCGATCCGACTCAAAATACACCACATGGAACCCCTGCTGTTCCAGTTGGGCCTTCAAGCGCAATAGCTCCGTAGACTTGCCACAGCCAATATTGCCCGTAAAGAGCTGCGTCGTCGCCTCATCGGGCGACAGCAGCGATATGGTCCGCTCTAACTCCCGCACAATATCCCCACCCCGCACCGAAGAGAAATCAATGTAATATTGCCGATCCTCAGCCTGCACCAACCGCAAAGGTCGACTAGGGTTAGCAGCACGATAGAACCGGGGCAGGTCTAAAACCATGGGTCAGACATAGCACAACATCCGTCATCCTAGACGACTTTCCCTAACAATGGGCCAATTCACGGATAGCCATCACGGCGCTTTTATGAAAATGTTGCAGTAGGCTGGCAGCACTTTCGTCAACTCGTAACGCGCCCGTAGCTTACAGCACATTTGTTCTACTCACCGCCGCTGTAAGGTCTAACCCCAGATTGCTCCCTTGTTAATTAAATCTATCTAAGGGTAATTTGGGCACCTTTAGCACGTACCTTAAATTGCAACGAAGGCCCATAGACTAATGGACCATTTCAAAGATGGCCTATGGCATGGATAGAACGTCTTAAACAAAGAACCACCTGCTGGTTACCGGCCATGGTCTTAGGCATGGCTGCGTCGGTTTTGCCTGCCACCAGCGGATGGGCCACCCCCTCCGCCAACATCCTGGTGATCCATTCCTACAATCCTGAGCTTTCCTGGACGCAACAAGAACAGACGGGCATTGATGAAGGATTTCAAGCTAGCCACCATGCTGTCACGGTCTACCACGAGTTTTTAGATGCTAAGCGTTATCCAGCCCTCCAGCATCGTGACGAGTTTCTCAGCTACCTCCACAAGAAATATCAGCATACGGACTTTCAACTATTAATGGTGGCAGACGACCCAGGGTTAAACCTGATCCTGGCAAACCATGACGAGTATTTCCCACAACTCCCCGTTGTTTTCATGGGAGTTAACCATATCCAAGAAGAACTGCTGCATATTCCTTGGTTAACCGGAGTATTTGAAACCCACAGCGTGGAAGAGACCATCTTAGAAGCTAAACGCCAAACTCAGTCCAATAACCTGATTGTATTAGGAGACTCCACAGAAACAGGACAGGCACATCTGAAGAAACTGGCCCAGATAGAAGCCCAAGGTGAAAACCTGCCTGATATTACAGTTGTCAAAGATGCTACCCCCGAGACTATTGCGCAAACAATAGAGGCCTATTCCAACGATTGGCCCGTCGTCTTGTCTGGCCAGCTGAGAGCAGACAAGACAACGGGTGCGTTAGTCCCATTTGAAGCCTCAGCTGAAATTTTGAGGGCCCAGATCAAGAACCCTATCTATACTGAATCAGTCATGCATCTGGGCCATGGCGTTGTCGGTGGGAAAGTTCTAGAGGGCGGTTACCATGCGGCCCAAGCCGTCGAACTGGCCGAACAAATTTTAGATGGTGTACCCGTTGCTCAAATCAAAGCCATTACAACATCAAAAAATCAATGGATGTTTGATGTAACAGAATTAAAGCGCTTCAACATTTCACAGGATAGCCTGCCTGACAACAGTATTCTCGTCAATGAAAGACTTTCGTTTTACGAGCAAAATCGTCAGTTAGTCTGGTACGTTCTATCCATTTTTATCTTTGGCATGCTCACCATTCTGGTGCTGCTCGATGCCATTCGACGTCAAAAGCAGGCTGAACGAACCTTGGAGCAACGCGTCTCTGAACGAACAAATGAGTTAAGCAATACCCTAGCAGAGCTGAAACAAACCCAAGCACAACTGATCCAAACAGAGAAACTGTCTAGCCTCGGTCAGTTAGTGGGGGGCATTGCCCATGAGTTCAATAATCCTTTGACATTTATTGCAGGCAACATTGATATTTTGAAAGACTATGGACAAAACCTATTCCACTTAATTCGGCTATATCAAACAGCCCCGGCCACCACTGCCAAGGGCCCATCACCCACCCACCTCTATGCCCAGGACATCGATCTGGACTATATCCAAGAGGATATGCCCAAGATATTGCAGTCTGTCGCCCATGGGGCAAAGCGGATCGAAACCATTGTTCGAAGCTTACAATCCTTTGCCTCGGCCGATGAACAAGGGATTAAGCCAACGGATTTGCATCAAAGCTTAGATAATACATTGATGATTTTAAAGTCTCGCGCAGGTAATGACATCGACATCGTGAAGGACTATGGCAAACTCCCCCCCGTGTCCTGTGAGCCGGGTGTGATCAACCAAATTTTTATGCAAATCTTGCTCAACGCCATCGAAGCCATCCACCAGTTGGGCAAAGATGAGAAAAAGCAAATTTTAATTCGTACCTGCCCCCAAGGGGAGAATGGAGTAACAGTATCGATTCAGGATACGGGTCCCGGTATTCCGCCCGCCATACAGAAAAAGATTTTTGATCCATTTTTCACCACCAAGCCGGTGGGGAAAGGAACAGGCCTAGGGCTAGCCGTCGCCTACCAGTACATCCAACAACACCAGGGCAGCCTAATCTTCCAGCCCAATTCCCCCCAGGGCAGCACTTTCATCATCCAGTTGCCCCTTACCCGAACGAAGACCTAGGGGGCTGGTGAAGAGTGACTCTTCACCCTTTACTCTTCACCAGGACTAATCCCAATTTTGAGCATTGACATTCCACTAGGCTGTGTTCCAACTCACGCATCGGGCTCAGCAATCGGGCTCGGCAATCGGGCTGGGTCACTTTTTACATCGAATCCATCCGAGTGCCGTTATAAAAATGGGTCAGAATTTCGTCATGGCCTTTACCACGCTCTGCCATGCCTCGGGCTCCCCACTGGCTCATGCCAATGCCGTGGCCAAACCCATTGCCTGCCACTGAGATGCTCGTGGGGCTAACGGCCAAGTCAAATTTGGTGCTGCGTAGTCCCAGCTTTTGGCGGAAGGTATTGCCCGTAATTGTCAACGTGCCTTCATCGCCAATAATCGTCATGCGGTTGGCTCGACCTTGGGGCGTGCGGCTCAGTACCTCAACCGACTTAATGGTGCCGGGGTAACCGATGAGCTCACCGACTTCCTCGAGGGAAAACTGTGCCCGCCAGCTATATACCGGGGCATTTTGGTCAAAGTCAGGAACGCCCTTGAGGTACGGTACGGCCGTGGACCACACATGCTCAGAGTTTTCGGTATGGCCCCCTGAGGAAGAATGGAATACCGCTTCGATCACTCTACCGGCATGGGTTAAAACTTTGCCATGGGTGGCATCAACGGCGGATTGGGTTGAGGCGGCCTCCCCAGAAAGACCTTTATAGACCTGGGAAGACTGGGTGCTATTGAGGTCGAATGTTTTACCGCTGGCTTTGCGGTGGTGATACAGGGCGTAGGAACGGGCGGCAACGGCCTGCGATCGCAACGCTTCCTGGGGCCAGCTAGTGGGCATTTCACTACCGACAACACTGTAGAGATAGTCGTCGATATCAACATAATTGACGGCGGTCAGCCCGTTTTCACTGGGCACCAGCTTCACCTTGCCCCGATACCAACGATCACCAATCCACACCACGCCATTCCCCGAAGGTTCTAGCCAAAATACACTAGATGAGCCAAAATCTTCCCGACCATCCGTCAGTTCCAGCTGCCCCCGCTCTGCATCCACCGTAATGGGCTGCAACTCGGGCAGTTGCATCACCGCCTGCCCACGACCATTGCGAATAACGCCCGTGGAAGAAGAACCAATCTGCACCTGCTGGACACTGTTGCGCACCGCAACCCTAACCTCAACGGCATTGGCCGGTAGCACCCACAGCAGCCACAGCAGGGCTCCCCACCATCCATGGCGGCTCATGGTCAAAACTTTCAGGGGCCAAGAGGTATAGGAAGTAGTCATAGCAAAGTATCAAGAATAAACGTGACCTGGCACTGAGGATTCCCTAGGGGAAATTCCATTGGGAAGGAACACATTAGGACTTAAGGAGTTGTTTCAACGCAACCAGAATGCCCCTCAATCCAGGGACAACAACAAAATCTTACGCACGTTTGGATGCACAGCACCCTTGGTCAACCCGAAGGTAACACCAGCGTTTTTAGAATAATCTCTACAGGAATGTATGCCAGTTAGCATGTGACAGTTTGCCAATAATGCCAGCTGATTTAGCAAAGTATGATAGCAGCCCATGGTGCCTGTTTATGTAAAATCAGCGGCATCCAGAGACTGACCAGGGGTCCTTAAAGCAGTTTAGCGGACTCATATAGCCGCCTCACCATGGCCATAATTTTCTTGCCATAGTTGGGGTCTGCGGCCCAGCGGCCACTGAGCTGATCCACCAGAATAGCGCTACTGCGGCTAACAAACCGAAACCGTGGATCGACTAGCTCTTGCACCAGGGGTTCTTTACTGGCATAGGCCTTCAGATGCTGGATTTGTGCCCTGACCCCAATGCGGGCACTGGGGAAGGAAGCACCCGCCGCATTGCCGCCAATGGCCCCAATCCCAGCAAAATTATTTTGTGAGGATTTAACATCGCCACCAAAGCGGAGAAATGAGGTTTCCACACACATTTGGCAGAAGGCAATGTCATAATTAACCCCTTCAATTATTCCCTCTTCACGATAAATTTTCGGCAGATCGGGAAAGTCCCGCAGGGCCGCTTCATTATTGTTTTTCAGGAACATCATCAAGTTCACCTGGGAGGTGTTGCCGTGGCCCATAATCTGATCAATCAGACCGGGACAGATGCCCAGGGCAGACTGGCTTTTGAGCTGGACCGTACGGCTGGCCGAGTCCCACCCAATGGAAATATTAAAGTCCCGCAAGTCTACGGTTTTGACGTACACCACATTGCCATAGCGCACCCGACGAATATCCGTATTGCTGGCCAACTCAATGGCTAGACGGTCAGCGAGGTCAATTGGCACATAGGAATTGTTGCTGATGATGATGCCTTTTTCCTCATAGGCACCGCCATTGATGGTGATATTGACCGTGGGTAATTGGGGCTGGGTGGGGCTGGGGTCGGGGGTGCCATTAATGGCCCGACTCCAGGAGGCTAGGCCGTCCGCTAGGCCCAGGGCAAAGTCCCGACGGCGACTGAGGAGCAGGCTACGATCTCGCTCATTGGTCAGGTAGCCCAGCTCTATTAATAGTGAAGGCGGCTCTATTTGACGGCAGAAGGCCAATCGGCCCATCCCGGCGGCGGTGTCAGGTTTGGCCCCCCGGCTAGGTAGCTGGGGCACACGACGCAGCAGGGCCAATAGCATGAGCTCGGCGTGGGACTTGCGGACGTCATTGTTGGCAATGTAATAGGTCGTTGCCCCTCGCACATCGGTATTTTGAAAAGCACCGACATGGATTTCGAGGGCAATATCCCCCGCTCGATTGCGGGCATTGACCCAACTAATGCTCTGTTGGAGACTCAGATCATCCGGGACAGAGAGGACTTGAAAACCTCGCGATCGCAACTCTGGCACGATCAGATCCCGAATGCGGATCATTTCCTGAGCTTCAGTGATGTTATCGACTTTGGCCCCCAGATCCTGGATCCCATTTTCAAATCCACCGTGGCCTGCCGAGATAAAAATTTGTGCCATGTGACCCTGTAAAGCGTTCTAATCCAAGCGCGTTGCCAAGTTCTCAGCAAGGATACATCAATTTCCCAATATGTGGTGATTCGCAACGCGAAGTATTACACCATGGCATAGGTTGCATGACTAGTCACGGTTTTCCACCCCATCCCATCGGCCCTATGCCGCGATACCCTAGAACATCGACTCCACCGATCAGCATGACCGCTAAGGGCCTATAGGGAATCACCCGAACCAAGGTGCCCCACTCTAAACACCCCACAGAGAACGACTAAGACTATTTTCTAGGCCACCCTAAAAATGTTGAGGGCAGCCCACAACGCCCTATGTAAAATGGGTTTACTCCATGTGCTGCCACTTAAAACTAGGAGCGTTGTGGGCCTTCGAGATGGTTGTATCCGAGAAAGTCTGATGCATGGCAATCCACAATCAGTGAATCCACTCAAGCAACAACAGCCGTCTTTTTCGCATGATTTGAAGGCATACTTCAAATCATTAAGCAATATGGCAAATGGAATGCTGCCTACACCGGGTCATTTATGGTGGGCGTAGCATCCACCAATAAGGGTACGGGAACCTGAACGTCAAAATTATGTGACGCACACTATCGAGGGTTCGTATGCATCCACCTCAACTTTTGAAGCAGAACATTGAAGCATCCTATGCATCAACCTAGGATTTCAAAATCTGATTAGAAATTTGGCCCATACTCCTTGCCGAGCCTTTAGGTAAAGGTGCTTTAGTTCATCAAGTGCACTATTTAATAATGGGAGGCTTCACAATGACCATGGAAGCAACGCACGTCGCATCAACGACCTCTGAACCGATAGCTCTTGGGGGCCAACCCACCGGCAATAATCAAATATCCATCTACCTAGGCACGAGCGTCCTCATTTATATTGTGCTGCTCTGTGCCCTCGCCCCAAAGCAACTCCCCCTAAATCGACGAAAGTCCTAAAAACAGACGTTTGACCATTTAGCCGGATATTTTGAGAAAGAAGGGCGAACGACGGGGGTCGAACCCGCGAATGGTGGTACCACAAACCACTGCCTTAACCACTTGGCTACGCTCGCCATAATTTGGATTTCTATAATATCATCTCTGCCAATCGATTACATGGTTTTCCTGAATAGTTTGCTGTTAGAGAGTTAGTCCCTAAGGGAGCTGGGCTTACTAAGCAAACCTTGGTCACGGATAAGAGTGCTGGCACCATGGCGAGACTATAGCTGGGCGGCCATAGGTAAGCGCTGAATGCCTTAGGTTGTCAAAACCGTGGGTACACCGCTGCATGCATTCAATGGCTTGTCAGACCCCAGCAGCTCATATCCAAAACGGTCGTATGGCCTTCAGAACGGCTCCAGACTTGAACTTAGCCACGGTTTAGCATCAACCACAACAGAATTCTGACGCAATTTCGTAGACACTAATATAGTGGGAAGGCAGCTGGAACTGCCGACCAGCTGTTTGAATTAACTAGGTTAAAGCTAGATTTTCAGCCCTTTCTGGCATGCTTAAAGTTGCTGGGCAAATGGATCAGGTGTGTGTAGTTCGTTGTAAGTCTGTTTAACAGACGCCGGGTGTGTGCCCAAGTTTTTTTCCTTTAACAGTCTTATTCAAACCATCTCGTGACATCTACAGCTTATCTTCTGATTTCCCATGGCAGTCGTGATCATCGACATCAAGCAGCCATTCATCGGCTGGCACAGTTGGTGCGGGAGCAGCTCAATCCGTCTTTAATCGGTCCATGGAGCAGCCAACCATTGGCTCCCCTTGGCACCGAAAGCGCCCAATCGGCCGGCATAGCCGTGTTGGGAACGCGGGATAATGCCCGTAACACCATGGGTCAGGATGGCGTCATGGGCGGCGTCGCAACGGCAGCCCCCTCGCCTAAAGTCGTGACGAGCAAATACCCTGGGCATGCTCCCCAGGAGCGCCTGATCGTGGGCACTGCTGTTTTAGAATTTGGCCTGATCCCCCTCCACAAACAAATTTGTGAATTTGGCCGACGGCTGAATTCGGCTGGCATTAAACGGTTATGCCTGGTGCCGCTCTTTTTACTGAGGGGCACCCATGTGATGGAAGACATTCCCGCAGCGGTAGAGCAGGCGCAGGCCGAGCTAGCTGGGATGATTGATGTGGAGCTAGGGGTCCATATTGGAGGGCATGCAAACATGCCTGATTTGATTGCCCATCGCTTTGGCCAGTCCCCTGCGGCTGGACGTTTGCTCGTAGCCCACGGTAGCCGACGGGTGCGGGGCAACCGGGCAGTGGATGCCCTGGCAAAGTCAGTGGGTACAGCGGTGGCCTACTGGACGACGGAATCGGACATTGAAAACCAGATGATCTCCCTGATGCAACAGGGCTGTTCCACGGTGACTATTTTTCCGTATTTCCTGTTTGCAGGGAAGACGACCGATGCGGTCACCCACCTAACGGAAGAGTTAGCGGAGCGTTTTCCTAGGACGACGGTGCGGTTATTACCACCGCTGGGGGCCATGGAGGATGTGGCCCATTTGATAGTGGAAACCTTGGGCAACAAAAATACAGATATCTACGGTTAGTCGTAGCGCGGGCAATACTGCGAAGGTATTTTTCTCGGCCAGCCCCATCTGGCATGTTGGGTTTGAGTCCTGTCTGAGTCCTATGCCCCTGGCATGGGCAGGCGAGCCCCCATGGATTAAAACATCACCAGCTTTTTATGGGGTTTTCCTCTGCCAAAGACTCTACCCTCAGGTTTTAGGGAAACGTTAGCCGATAGAATCGATCAGTATGACCTCAGGTTAAGGATGTCTTAAGCAGCGTGGCCCATCCCTGCACTTGCACTGTATTGATTGTGGCAAAATACGCTGGGTAAGTTTGCCACAATCAATGGGTATCCACCTCCATTCAATCTCCGTTCAATTGATATGTCTTATCCGCTTGCCCAGACCAGATTTGGCAAAGTTTATCTTGTGGGGGCGGGGCCAGGGGACCCAGGTCTGCTTACCCTCAAGGCTAAAGGGTTGCTGGATCATGCGGATGTGGTTATTCACGATGCCTTAGTCAGCCCCCCCATTTTGGCAATGATTAGTGACCGGGCCCAGGTGATTGATGCGGGCAAACGCCGTGGTCGGCATTCCATGACCCAGGCCGACATTACCCAACTGTTAATTGATCAGGCCAAGGCCCATGCTGTTGTGGTTCGCCTCAAGGGGGGCGATCCCTTTGTGTTTGGTCGTGGGGGGGAAGAAATGATGGACCTCATGGAGCTGGGCGTTGATGTGGAGGTGGTGCCAGGGATTACGGCGGGGATTGCAGCTCCCGCCTATGCCGGCATGCCGGTGACCCATCGTGATTACAGTTCATCGGTCACCTTTGTAACGGGCCATGAGTCTAAGGGGAAATATCGCCCCCAGGTGAATTGGTCAGCCCTGGCTCAGGGATCGGAAACCATTGTGATCTATATGGGGGTGCATAATTTGCCGAATATTGTGGCAGAACTGACGGCGGCGGGGCTCTCTATGGAAACCCCCATTGCCCTGGTTCGGTGGGGGACTCGGCCAGAACAGGAGGAGCTGATTGGGTCCTTGGCGACCATTGTGCAGCAGGTGGAGCAGCAGCAGTTTGAAGCGCCTGCGATCGCAATCATCGGTCGCGTCGTCAATCTCTATGAAACCTTGGCGTCGGCCTCCCCCATGCATTCCCCTCACTGGGCAAAAATTCAGGCGTAATGGATAACTGGGCCATGGACCATGGAATAGATGATGGCAACGCAGCCGTTAGCGGCACTAACGGCGAGGTCATGGAGCTATCGGTGACAGACGCAGGGGGGGAACGGATTGATCGATGGCTGGCCCAACATTGTGAACTGTCCCGCAATCGGATTCAAAAGTTAATTGAGCAGGGGGCCCTCAGCATTAATGACCGGCCCTGTAGCAATAAGAAAATCACGGTGAACGCTGGAGATGCTCTACGGCTAACCATTCCGGCGATGGAACCGTTTGAGCTAATTGCCGAAGCGATCCCCCTCGATATTTTGTATGAGGATGAGTCCCTGGTGGTGGTGAACAAACCAGCGGGCATGGTGGTGCATCCGGCCCCAGGACACCCCAATGGCACATTGGTCAATGCGATTTTGGCCCACTGCGGCGACCAGCTGACGGGGGTAGGTGGCGTGCAGCGTCCCGGCATTGTCCACCGGCTGGATAAGGATACGACGGGGGCCATGGTGGTGGCCAAAACGGAGCCGGTGCTGCATCACCTCCAGGGACAAATCCAAGCCAAAACCGCCCAGCGTGAATATTTAGGGATGGTTTTTGGGGTGCCCAAACTGCCAGAAGACAAGGATTGGGGCACGGCCGATGCCCCCATTGGCCGTCACCCGAAGGATCGCAAAAAGATGGCGGTGGTCCCCATTGAAAAGGGAGGACGACGGGCGGTCACCCATTGGCGCATCCAGGAACGGATGGGGAACTACACCCTGG
>CALHGI010000395.1 GCA_938029995.1 uncultured cyanobacterium
GGAAGAGGGATAAGGGGTAATGGTTCTTTGTTAGGGCCTGTTAAAAATTAGGCGTTGCTGATCCTCGGGATGATTTGACTAGTCTCAATCCGGTTATTAGCCAGGTTTACAGCTCGATTCATTCTCTAAATCAGCAACGGCATAAATTAAGCTCATAGTTTGATTATGGCTACTTCCTTCAATCCCTTGGAAGCACACGTGTGAACATTGACGAATGGCAATCAAGGCTGCTCAGGGCTTTCCTCCCTGAAACCCTCCTATTCGTGGGGGCCTAAACTCCCCCACACCCCCCGAAAGTAGGATATCGATTAGACTGCAAGATGTTGGTGTGGTACGAGTTACGGTGAGGTTAGGAAAAAGGTTACTAAGCCCTTTGGTTTGAGGGTGGGGCATTCTCTGCTTTTTATTTTTGGCGTTGCTGATCTTCGGGATGATTTTACTGGTCTCAATCCGGCTACTCGCCAGGTTTACGGATCGATTCATTCTCTAAATCAGCAACGGCTTATTTTTCGATCAAAATGGCTCGAAAGTCATTTACGTTGGTCAATGTTGGTCCCGTGACCACTAGAGCTCCGATGGCTTCGAAAAAGCTATAGCTGTCGTGGGTGGTGAGGTATTTTTGGGCGCCATGTCCCTGGTGCCATAGTTCTGGGGTGATCAGGGCTCCGGCGTTGTCTTCGCTGCCGTCAATGCCGTCGGTGTCGCAGGCGATGGCGGCAATGCCTGCCTCGCCGTTTAGGTAATGGGCCAGGGCGAGTAAAAACTCGCTATTGCGACCGCCCTTGCCGACAAAGTTTTGTCGGACGGTGACGGTTGTTTCGCCGCCGGAGAGAAGAACGCAGGGGGGGGCTATGGGCTGGTGGTGGCGCTTGACTTGGCGGGCAATGGCTCCGTGCACTAGGGCCACATCGCAGGCTTCCCCTTCGATGGCGTCGCTGAGGATCAGTGGGGTGTAACCGTTTGCGATCGCAACCTTTGCTGCCGCCTCTAGGGACTGTTGGGGGGTGGCAATCAGATGGTTTGTGGTGGTGCCCAGGCGCGGATCCCCAGGGGCAATGACCGGATTAGGATTGCGATGTAGATAGGTGCGAACAGGGTCCGGGATGGTCATGTGATAGCGGTCTATGATCCCTAGGGCATCGGCCGCCATTGCCCTGTCCCCCACCGTGGGACCCGAGGCGATGGCCCTAAGGCTATCCCCCGCCACATCGGAAATAATCAGCGACACCACCTGGGCCGGATAGGCCGCCGCCGAGAGTCGGCCCCCGGAGGAGCAGGACAACGCCTTACGCACCGTATTCATGGCCACAATATCGGCCCCGGAGGCCAGCAGCTGGCGATTGATATCCGCTAGATTATCCAGGCTAATGCCCTCCGGGGGCAGGGTAAACAGGGCCGACCCCCCGCCTGAAATCAAACAAATTACCAAGTCCTTCGCCGTTAGGGGCCGCACCCGCTGCAAAATCCGTTGGGCTCCCTCCATGCCATTTTGATCCGGCACCGGATGGCCCGCTTCAATCACCTCAATAGATTGGGTGGGCACGCCATGGCCATAGCGGGTAATCACCAGTCCGTCCATGGGGGCTGTGTGCCCCGCTGCTGTCCAAGCCTGTTCCACCGCCTGGGCCATGGCCGCTGCCGATTTACCCATGCCCACCACCACCACCCGACCGGTGGGTGGGGTCTTAAAGTACGGTTCTAGGGCCTGGACCACCTGGGCCTGGGGCATGGCCGCTGCCACGGCGGCATCAAAGAGCTGTTGCAGTAGGTCGGTGGATGGCGTCGGGGGCATGGCGGGTAGCGCGGCTGATGAACACATGGGGGGATGGATTCTAAGTAATTAGCATAAATGGCCTCACAATAAAGGGCCTTAAATCACATCGATAGATTTAGGTGGGCAAAATGTTCCAAACGTGTGGTTGGCATGTTCCCTGGATCACCCCGACGACGACGTCCATAAGGGTTGATAATGGTGGGTAGGGAACCATCGACGGGAGAGAACCAAAACGGTGTTTGACGTATTAATCATCGGGGCAGGCCCCGGCGCACTGATTATGGCATCGGCCTTAGCCCACCATGGCTTATCCCTGCAGGGTTTGGCTCCCACTGCGCCGGACGCTCCCTGGCCCAATACCTATGGCGTTTGGTGTGATGAATTGGCCGACCTGGGGTTAAGCCATTTACTGGGCCACCGCTGGCAAAATACGGTGAGCTATTTTGGCCAAGCCGCTTCCACCCAAGCCACCCACCACCGTCGCGACTATGGTTTGTTCGATAAGCACACCCTGCAGCAGCACTTTCTCGATCAGCTGCAAACGATGACCTGGCACCGGGGTAAAGCCGCTGCGGTAACCCATGGGGATGACCATAGCTGCGTCACAACCGAAGCCGGTGAGGAACTGCAGGCCAAGCTGATTATTGATACCACTGGCCATAATGCGGCCTTGGTGCAACGTCCTGCCTCGGCCCATGCCCCCGTTGCTTACCAGGTGGCCTATGGCATTGTTGGCAAGTTTTCTAAACCCCCCGTGGCACCGGGACAGTTTTCCTTGATGGACTACCGGGCCGAGCACCTGTCGGCGGAGCAGCTGGGGGGGCCACCGACGTTTTTATATGCCATGGACCTGGGGGAGGATGTGTTTTTTGTGGAGGAAACCTCCCTGGCCCTGGCTCCGGCCATGGCCTACGACACCCTAAAAGAACGGCTGCAGCAGCGTCTGGAGGCCGATGGTGTGGCGGTGAGTGAAGTTCACCATACGGAACATTGTTTGTTTCCCATGAACCAGCCGTTGCCAGACTTGAACCAGCGGGTGCTAGGGTTTGGCGGAGCCGCCAGCATGGTGCATCCGGCGACGGGCTATATGGTGGGGGCGATGCTGCGCCGGGCACCGGAGGTGGGGGATGCGATCGCAACCGCCCTGGCCCATGGAGCCGTGGGGGAGGAGCTAGCCAAAGCCGGATGGCAAACCCTATGGACCACAGAGCGTTTGCGCAAGCACCACATCTACCAGTTTGGCCTAGAAACCCTAATGCGCTTTAACCATCGGGAACTCTGCCAATTTTTCGATAGTTTCTTCAAACTGCCCCAAACAAAATGGTCAGGCTTTTTAGCCGACACCCTCACCCCATTCGAGCTAGTCATGGCCATGGTCACCATGTTTAGCCAAACAACCAACCCAGTGCGGGGGGGGCTGATGGGTGGCGTGGGCACCGACGGACAGCTGCTACTAAAATCCCTGATCGGGTCCCCGTAACCCCAACATATTGCATCACCTCAAATCCTTGATCGGGTCCCCCTAGCCCCAAGGTATTGCATCACCCAAAAGCCTTAATCGGGTCGCTCTAGTCCCAAGGTATTGCATCACCCAAAAGCCTT
>CALHGI010000396.1 GCA_938029995.1 uncultured cyanobacterium
AGATCTCCATAATGGCCATCGGTTTGCCATAGATCCTCATGGGTTCCTCGCTGGACGACTTGGCCTCGGTCTAACACGATGATTTCATCGGCATCCCGGATGGTGCTGAGGCGATGGGCCACAATGATGCAGGTGCAGCCCCGTCGTCGCAGATTTTGATCAATCATCTTCTCGGTTTCCGTATCTAGCGCGCTGGTGGCTTCATCCATGATTAGAATTGACGGATTGTTGACCAATGCTCGGGCAATTTCTAATCGCTGGCGCTGTCCCCCACTCAGGTTTTGTCCGCCCTCCAACAGATTGGCATCATAGCCATAGGGCATGGCTAAAATCACGTCTTCAATGGCGGCATCGCGGCAGGCTTGCTTTAAATCCCCATCGGTGACCGTGTCATCCCACAGGGTTAGGTTATCGCGTACGCTACCGGCAAACAGCAGGATATCTTGCTCCACCATGGCAATCGAGTTGGTTAAGGTGGCCTGGGAAATCTCGTTTCGAGGCCGACCATCGAAACAGACGTGACCATTGCTGGGCTGATAGAGACCTGCAATGACCTTGGCCAGGGTGGATTTGCCTGAACCGCTTCCCCCCACTAGGGCAATGCGCTGTCCCGGCTGAATGGTGAGGTTAAAGTCTTTGATCAGGGGTGGGTCTAGGGGACTGTAGCCAAAGGAAAGCTGACGGATCTCCATGGCCCCTGAAAGCCGATGGTGGCTGGCGGTCTCTTCTTCTTCAGATAGATTGTGCTTACAGTGTTGGCAAAAGGCGATATCGGTCTCGTTTTCTAAGACGTCATCTAATCGGTCGAGATTCCCCTGGAGGGTTTGTAGGGTGCCCGCAAATTGCACCAGGGTGTTGACGGGGCCCTGAAAACTTTGCATCAGTAGCTGGAAGGCGATCAGCATGCCGATGGTGAGTTCTCCACGGATAATGCGGAGACCACCAATGATCAGTAGAGACAGGGTGGCTAAGGTGGAGAGGAGGGAGGGTAGCAAACCAATGACACGATTGGCTAAACCTAAATTCTGTTGTGCATTGACGGCCTTTGTGTGGTACCCGGCCCAGCGGGCGAAAAAGTCAGATTCTAAACCGCCGGCTTTTAAGGTTTCCATGCCCTGTAAGCCTGCTACGGCTAAGCCGGATGCTTTCCCGTATTCCTGCACTAGACGCAGATTCGCGTCTTTCCGCTGGCGGGAGACCCATTGCAACACCCCCACATTGATGACGGCAAAGGCAATCACAATGACGGTGAGGAGAATGTCGTATTGGAACATTGCGATCGCATAAAATACGATCATCACTCCGCTAATCACGGTCGTCGTCAGGCGGCCCGATAATACCGCCGCCACACTGTCATTGAGGCTAATGCGGCTGCTGATTTCACCGGCAAACCGCTGGGCATAGAACCCTACGGGCAGCTGTAATACATGCCACACAAATCGGCTGGCCATACCCACCGCCAGTTTAATCCGGAGTGCCCGCAAATAGCGCAGTTGCAATGACGTTAAGATGCCCTGCACCACGACTATTAGCCCGATGCCAGCCAGGACATAGGGCAGCCAGTCTAGGCGTTTGGCCAACAAAATATTGTCAATATAGATGCGACTAAAGGCCGGTAGGGCCAGGGTGGGCAGCACCAAGAAAAAGCCTGTGATGGTGCAGTAAATGAGGGCCCCCATGGAGCCTGATAGGCGACGCACCAGGGAACCCATGACATTGGGCTTTTGTCCCCCCGGTTCAAATTCCTCTGTCGGCTCAAAGGTGAGGGCAATGCCGGTATACCCGTCATCAAATTCCTGTAGCGTCACCCGTCGGGGACCGGTGGCCGGATCATTCAGACGCACATGCTTGGCCTCAAACCCATCAACCACTAAAAAATGGTTGAAATGCCAGAACACAATAAACGGTGGTTTAAGCTGTTTGAGGCTGTCTAAACTTTTCTTGAATCCTTTTGCCGCTAGGCCATAGGTCCGTGCCGCCTTTAATACGTTGGCGGCGGTTACCCCATCCCGCGAAACACCGCAGCCATGACGCAGCTCCGCCAACGGCACATACCGGCCATAGTGCCCCAACACCATACTGAGGGCAGCGGCTCCACATTCCACTGCTTCCATCTGTAAGACCGTGGGGGAAGTCACCCGACGCGCCATTGCAATACTCCTCTGAATGAAACACTTAAAGCTATGTGCGCCAAGCCCTATTTACTTAACCCCAATAAGACCCACTATCCAAATCAAAGCTTAGAAAGTGTTGAGAAGGTAATACTTCTTAATGTCATTTTGTTGTTGTTGGACTTCGGTAAATAGGGGGTAGTCAAAAATGGTTATTTCTGCAATCAGTCGGGGCGATGATATTGCCTCAGGTTTCTTGCTGCTGACGGTTAAACCCTAGGTAGACCCCGTATTCAAGACTTTATCTGATAGGAGTTGAAGCTGTGGCTGAGGAGATCAATGGCAAATTCTAAGACAGCGTTCAGCCTAATTGAGCTTGTTCTTAGATAGTTGTTGGGGGGCTCTTATCTTCGATCGCTAATTTACGAGCATCGTCGTATAAATGTCTTTCAATGGAATCGTTGGACAACTATATTCAATCCCTTGAAACCTTGTATGGAGAGGGGGTTATCGATGTTAAACCTACTTTGTTAACTTACAAAGCGGGTGAAATTGTCTTTCATGGGGAGGAACCTGCCCAGGATATTTTTGGAGTACAAACTGGCAAAATTCAGCTGGTGCATTATCTAGAAAATGGCCAAATGGTCAATCAGTATGCCGTGCAACCCGGCATGTGGTTTGGTGAGGATGGTTTATTTAAGCTCAGTTATCAAAGCTGTGCGATCGCAACCCAGCCATCCCAGCTCATTACCGTGCCCACCCAAGCCTTTCTGCTACTGCTGCGCCACAATTCTCAACTGTCCCTCCGATTTATCAGTCAACTCACCGAACAACTTCACATCACCAAAAAAATGATGACCCTACGCTGCATCCGTTCCGCCTACGAGCGCGTATTGACCTACCTCAACATTTTAACGCCCACCAATAGTTCCACCATCTTCCTTAACTGTTCTATTAAGGAGATTGCCGAGCAAATTTGCCTAACCCCAGAGGTCGTTTCTCGCACCCTGCGTAAACTACAAGACGACGGCGTTATCAAGCGCCAGCATCGAACCATTACATTCCTGGAACCATAGGGACAGCATTTAGATAACATCCAATTTAGCCGGACTAACTCCGAGGGAGACGCTGTGCGAACGACTCCGCTCAGTCCTCTATTTTCGCTTTGAGGGCTATGGATCTGATTAATTTTTCTGCCCATAGAAACATGGGATCTCAATACCTGTAGCATCCATCGGGCTAGTCCACCGGTAATCCCTCAATCTTTTCCATAGAAACGTCTATGGGCATAGCCACCGGCTGAACACATTCAGCCGGTGGCCGCATGGGAAGCCCAGGTTTGGGTGCGGTTTCTGACGGAATCTGATCGGTTTCAGCAGGCGTGAGCAACGCCATTAACGACTGAGAATGTCCCAATACATGATTTGAATCATGGATTCTCAGGAACTACTCATCTAAAATTCTGGTACGTCTTATCTGAGTAGCCATGGGTCTAACGAATGAGTCTCAGATTAAAGTGG
>CALHGI010000397.1 GCA_938029995.1 uncultured cyanobacterium
GTTTTCTCTCCAGTACGCGGTTGGTGGACGGTCTGCCCCTGGCAAATCTGCGGGGGCTCAATCCGGATGTGCTGATCGTTGAGGGGAGCCTGGGTACGGCCCGATACCCTAACCGGCGACAGCAGGAAAACCAGCTGATTGAACGGTTGAGATCGCACCTAGACCAGGGCCGCTGTGTGGTGTTTCCGGTCCCCCTCATGGGCCTGGGCCAAGAGCTGCTCATGCTATGGCGCAGCCACTATCAATTTACAGGGCAGCCCTTAACCATTTGGGTTGATCCGGCCCTTGCCCAGAGTTGTGATGCCTATCTAGAGCTGCTGGACCAGATGCCCGCAGCCTTTCCGCGCAATGTGCAGAACTTTGCCCAGCACCAGTCTATTTTTTGGGACGACCGCATTTATCCCGCCATTAAGCGTTTACCCAAACGGCCCACCGCTGGACCGCAGCCTGGCACCCTCCAAGCGCCAGCGGTGCTGTTAGTCCATCCGGCTACCCCGGTTTCGCTCTACTGCGACCACTACCGAGGCGCATGGAGTGTCTTTTTGCCAGAGCAGGCCAACCTGCGAGCTTGGCAGGCCCAGAGCAATGCCTATGGTCCCCCCTATGACTGGTTTGATAGCTTTAAAAATGCCACCCCCTCGGGCACGGTTCAGTTAGAAACCTATCAGCTCTATAACCATTGCGACGGCGATGGCACCACCCAACTGATCCATAACCTGCGCCCTCGCCATGTGGTGCTGGTTCACGGAAAGTTAGACCACCTCAGCGCCCTGGCCAATTTAGACTCGCTCCAAAGTCGTTACCAGGTGCATATTCCCCTACCGGGCAATCCCCTGTCCCTACGGTTAGATACGGCGTTTTCCTCGCCGCCACCGCCCCGTGAACCTACCTTTGAGGGCACCGTGAGCGAATCTATGGAGCAGGTTTCCCTCAGACTGCCGCCCACCCTGACCACTGACGCCCGCTGGCAAAGCTTTGCGGAAACCGGCATTATCGAAGCCCGTTGGCAGGGCGATAACTTAGTTCTGCGGGGGGTGGAACCCTCTGAACTCGCCGATATTACCAATCGTTTAGCCCCCGATCGGGCCGTCTGTGACAACTGCCGGTTTTATCAGCAGCGTAGCTGTCAACAACCTCGGTCGGCCCTGTTTGGCAGATTGGTGGCCCCAGATGGCTACTGTCCGGAGTTTACCGCCCAGTAGGGCCATGCCCCTACTGGATTTGTTCAGAGGTGGGGCAGTCATTGGATATGGTGAGTTCTGTATCGCCCTTGGGCACCGTTGCTAGCTTTTGCTGAATGGAACCGATGCTTTCTAAGCGAACCATTTCTTCCCATGCACAGCACTCATCTTCCTCTTCGGTTTCATAGCGTAGGGTGACCAGGTCGCCTTCGATATTTAAGATCTGGGCGCGCTCAATCCAGCGGTGCTGATCCCTTAAAAATACCCACACTTCACGACCGTCGCAGGAAAGTTGGTATATCTTGCGATGTAGCATAGAAATCTACCCGTCATCTAAGCGACTACTACTGTCCTCATACCGATAGCATTAAGGACATAACTTGACATTAACGCCATAGTTGACCGCTAGTGTCATAACTTAAATAACAGCTTAAGGGAGGGGAATGGATTTTGACCACCCGGAAATTGATGCGGCGTTGGTGATGGAGATCAATGTATGAAACTTCAACTATCTACATGGCCTGAAGTCGAAGCCTATTTGGTGCGATCTCAAGGCATTATTTTCCCCATTGGCTCCACCGAACAGCATGGTCCCACCGGGCTCATTGGCACCGATGCCATTTGCGCCGAAACCATTGCCCTGGGCGTCGGCGAACAAACCAAGGCCTTAGTGGGACCCACCATTAACGTTGGCATGGCTCTGCACCACACCGCGTTTCCCGGCAGCATTAGTTTGCGCCCCAGCACCCTGATTGCCCTCATCCAGGACTACCTCAAGCCCTTAGCTCGAGCTGGCTTTACCCGGTTTTACTTTATCAATGGCCACGGGGGCAACATGGCCACCCTGAAAGCCGCCTTTTCTGAAACCTACGCCACCCTGGCCGATCTCAATATCCCGGGGGCCGATCAGGTGCGCTGTCATCTGGCCAACTGGTTTATGTGCCGCTCAGTACAGTCCCTAGCCAAGGAGCTTTACGGCGATCAAGAAGGCTCCCATGCCACCCCCAGCGAAGTGGCCCTCACCCAATACGCCCATCCCGACTGCATCAAATCAGCACCCCTAGAACCTCAGGTGGCCCCCTCCGGCCATCGCATCTATGGTGCCACCGACTTTCGTCGGTTTTACACCGATGGCCGCATGGGATCTAACCCAGATTTAGCCACCCCAGAACACGGACAGCAATTTTACGAAGCCGCCGTCAAAGAACTGAGCCAGGATTACCTAAAATTTTTAGACCCTTGATGTACGGGCCGCCCAGGCCCTCACATCAAAGGCCCCACCGGGTAGTGATTAACAGTCATTAACTGCCCAGGATCTTTGGCACCTTAAAGAAGTCGTCCTCGCGGTCGGGGGCAATATCCAAAATAGATTCCCTATCTTCAAAGGGCTTCAGGTCATCCTGCCGAGTAATATTACTCAATTCAATGGCCCGGGTGGTGGGTTCGACATTTTCCGTGTTCAGTTCATCCAGCTGCTGCACGTAGTCCAAAATGCTACTGAGCTGCTCCGTAAACTGCTGTTCTTCCGCGTCAGTCAGCTTTAACCGAGCCAGCAGAGCGACTTTCCGTACCTGTTCGATATCAATCATGGGCAATCTGGGCAATTGTGGGTAATGGGTGAAGGGTCTGTGGATTAGGCCCACAGACCCAAGCTATAGGGCCAAGGCTGTGGGGGGTAACGGGGATGCCCTAAAAGAAGACGTCCGCTGGCATCCGGCCCGTATTCTTCAGCCAGTTTTGCGCCTCAATGTAGTTATTCGGCGCCATTCTGAGGGCTTCAAGCCAGTAGGTGGCGGCTTGGTCATAAAGCGTTTCAGCGGTTTTCGTATCCCCAGCGGTTTCAGCTTGTTCCCCCCGGTAGTGGTGGATCACCGCCGTATTATTCAACGCTTGGGGCATGCGGGGGTTCAGCTCAATGGCCGCTGCATACTTTTCCAATGCTGTGTCGTGGTCGCCATTACTGGCGTGAATCAGCCCCATGTTGTACAGGATGAAGCTTTTATCGTAAGAATCCTCTTCTAGCTCTAGGGCAACTTCGTAGTTTTCTAGGGCTTCGGCATACTCACCATCCGCTTGGGCAGACATCCCGTCACGGTAGTAGGCAAAGGCTTCCTTGGCCTGCTTTTTGGTTGGTAGCATCTTTAGGATCATATCGGCCATGACCGTAAAAGATTTATCGATGAAATTATCGTTACGCTGAGTTCTAGGCATGGCAGGACCGGTTCGGTAAGAGTACCAAAATTACATTTTAATGTAACGCTGGCCTAACCTTGTGGAGTTAGTTTTGGACTGTAATATAGCCGCTGGCCCATGGCCGCTGCGAACGCCAGCTTTTCCCTCACCACCTGATTCCCAGTCAAGGGGTTTCTTGGGTCTCGGAGTTACTGTTTAAACAGGCGTCTAAGAAGGTGACCAGGTCAATGATGGTGTGAATCCGCGTTTCGTCAAAGCAGCTGCCGATATCAGTCTGAAAGTGGGCGGCGACATCATCACAAAAGCGTGTGGACCAGTCAAACCAGCATACTAGGGGAAATTGTAGATCATCCACTAGGTGATCATGGGGTCTAACTCGGTTGAACTCAATACCAGAATAGGTTTCGAGGCAGTGGTAAATAAATAGCAGCGTCTGACGTTGAGAGGACGGTATTTCCCGTTGGAATTCTTCGCACCATGCCTCGGGGGATAGGGGACGGCGATGTCGATGGAGTGACTGATTGACCTGATGTCGAACGGCTAGATCAGGGCTCATATCCTGAAATGCCTGTACGCTCCGGATGTAGTTATTAGCCTTTTGCCACTGTCGCCACATAAATTTTGCTTAGCCTGCAACCCAGAAACGTTATTGATTTGTTGGTGCCATCAGCGCCATGATCGATGGGAAAGGTTTAGGCCATAAAGCTATGGTAGCTTGCTCACCAAACGTCAATGGTGACCTGTCCTGCGACCCTCGTGTCATGACATCCACTGTTTGGTTATGTGTTTATTGTTCCCTGCCCCCCTGGCATAACTACTGTGTTCTGCTAGGGATTACTTTTTAGGGGCTGTATGGCCCACAGGTTATCCCTAACGTCCCCATGTCGGCAGCTTCTGCGCGTTCGTTTGGCTGTTGGCACTTGGCTGTTGGCACGATGGTCATTCAGGGACCATAGTCTTGAGTAACCTGACGGATGCGATGGGCACCTTGTCCAGGTGTGGGCCATGGGCATAATACCCGTCAAGCTGGCTGGAAGAACTCCCTCGGGCGATCAACTTCTGCCTAAGGCTAGGCTACCTGCGGAAAGGCCCCCTAAGGATGCGGCTGGAACCGTTGCTAGACAAGACTGACGACGGCTAGGCGCTGCTCTAGGTAGGTCTGTAATTTTTGTGCGCTCATGGGTCTGCCAATCAAGTACCCCTG
The DNA here is from genome assembly GCA_938029995.1 of uncultured cyanobacterium. Taxonomy (GTDB): domain Bacteria; phylum Cyanobacteriota; class Cyanobacteriia; order Phormidesmidales; family Phormidesmidaceae; genus Leptothoe. Next base: position 4,579 of record CALHGI010000397.1, read on the forward strand.
GGCAAAATCGCACTCATATTTTTCTAAAATGGATTGCTCCTCGATGGTTTCTACGCCTTCTGCGATGATGCACAAACCTAGATCGTGGCCCATTTGGATCGCGGACTTGAGAATGACTTGATTTTTAGGATCCGTGGCTACCCCCCGCACAAAGCAGTTGTCAATCTTCAATGTATCAATGGGTAGCTTTTGCAAATAGCTGAGGGATGAATAGCCGGTGCCAAAGTCGTCCACTGCTAAACGAATACCTAAATCTTTGAGCTCATTTAAGGTGCGTACGGCCGCATTGGCGTCTTGAATGAGGGCTGTTTCGGTAATTTCGAGTTCTAACAGATGGGGGGATAGGTCACTGGTTTTCAAGATTTGTGCAACTTGTTGGCTCAGGCTGCCCTGGTTAAATTGCACGCTGGATAGATTGACCGACATGTGGCGCAGCCCTAGATTCATCTTGTGCCATTGGCAGGCTTGGTGACAGGCCGTTTCTAGCACCCATCTGCCGATGGATATAATCAGCCCTGTTTCTTCTGCGAGGGGGATAAACAGGCCAGGGGAGATGGAGCCAGCTTCGGGATGGTGCCAGCGAATCAGGGCTTCTACCCCTTCTATGCAGCCGTTGCTTAGATTTAATTGGGGTTGATAATAGACTTCAAACTCGTCCCGTTCTAGGGCGTAGCGTAGCCAGGTTTCTAACCGAATTTGATATTCGGTGGCGACGGTCATATCGGGTTGATAAAACTGACAGTAGCTGCTTTTTTGCCGTTTGGCGTATTCTAGGGCCGCATCGGCTTGGCGCATGAGTACCGGTAACTCTTGGCTATTGTCTGGATACATGGCCACCCCCACACTGGCGGTGAGAAATACTTCATGGCCAGGGAGTGAGAAGGGGCGACTCAGGGCGTCCATGAGTTCCGTGGCTAGTTTTCTGACCGTGCCCAGTTGTTCTACATGGCCCAGGGCAATGGCAAACTGGTTGCCGGTGAGGCGTGCCAAGGTGATATCTGGCGGTAAGGAGGCACTGAGCCTATGGCTGGCGGACTGTAGGAGCTTATCCCCGGCGGGATAGCCCAAAATATTGTTGATTTGCCTCAGGCGATCCAAGCTGAGGGACAGTAATGCCACCGGATGTTGGGATGTTTGGATCAGCTGGGTGAAGCGTTGTTCAAAGAGAAGATGATTGGGTAGCTTGGTGAGGCTGTCGTAATAGGACAGGCGGTTGAGGTGTTCTGCGGCCAGTCGTAAATGGCTGAGGTAGTGGTTGGTAATGGCTTCTTGCTGGTTGAGGCGGGTTGCGATCGCAGCAATCAAGACCTCATCGGAAAAGGGTTGTAGCAGACAGTCATCTGCCCCCAATTCCATGGTTTGGCGCATATGTTGGTGGGCATATAGGGAGCTGAGCAGGATAAACGGAGTGACCACCAGCTGCAGGTCCTTACGGATCTGTTTCAATACGTGGTGACCGTTGCAGTCACTCAAATCCCAATCACAGATAATTAGATTTGGATTAAGGGCTCTGGCTAGTTCTAAGCCTTTGGCCCCTGTTTCCGTTTGTTCGACGCTGTAGCCTGCGGCTTCAATCATGGGTACGGTTGTTGCCGGTCGTACCTTGGATGACCCAATGAGTAAAATCTTTTGCATAGAAGCTACTGTTTGAACCCAGTCAAGTTCAGCACAGGTTGCAAGTCCCGGACGTGACCTGCGGTTTGATGCCTGTGTTGAGATTTTGAGATGTCTTCCTATTCCAACCGTGGGATCAACGTTGGTAACGTCAATATGATGGTTGGGAAAATGGCAGTTGCTCTAGAATGCCCGAGCTAGCATGGAGACCGACAACGGATATTCAGTACTGGGTTCAGTCTTGGGTCGTTTAGTCGGGATACTTAAGGGGGCCCCCATGAATGTATGGTCACCCCCCTAGTGGTTTGTCAAGACAAAGATTGAGGATGAGTCTTGACGCTGCTACCCTGCTACTTAAAGGGCAAATTGCTCTAGGGTTGAGGCAAAGGGCGGATAGGAAACCGCCGCTGCTTCGGCCTGCCGAATGGTGGTTGAACCGCTGGCCCGCAGCGCGGCAATGGCTAAACTCATGGCAATGCGATGGTCGGTAAAGCTATCCACATCGGCCCCCTGGAGGGTGGCTCCCCCTTGAATTTCTAAGCCATCGGGTAGTTCGCTGATGGAGCCCCCAAGACGGCTGAGCTGACTGGCGGTTACGGCGATGCGATCGCTTTCTTTAACCCGTAATTCCGCCGCATCCTCAATGCGGGTGGTGCCCTCGGCAAATAGGGCTGCTACCGCTAGAATCGGCACTTCATCAATTAAGCGGGGGATTAAGCTGCCCCCCAGGGTGCAGGCCTTGAGCTGGCTAGTGCGAACCCGAATATCGGCTACGGGTTCCCCGGTGACGTCCCGTTCGTTTTCTAGGGTAATGTCCGCGTCCATTTGCTGGAGCGCTTCTAAAATGCCAGTGCGGGTGGGGTTGATGCCGACATTCTCAATGACTAAATTTGACCCTGGCACAATGGCGGCGGCCACCATCCAATAG
>CALHGI010000398.1 GCA_938029995.1 uncultured cyanobacterium
CGAGACCCTGGAATATCGGGTGACTGCGGGTGATGTGGCCGCTAAAACTGGATTGAATATTAGCCAGGCGGAAGCGGGGGTACTGGCCCTGGCGTCTGCTACCCAGGCCCATCTACAGGTGGCGGAGACGGGGGATGTGGCCTATGAATTTCCTCGACAGTTTCGGGCCACCCTGCGCAATAAGTATTGGCAGCTGCGCTGGCAGGCGATTTGGGCCAAAATCTGGGCGGTGCTGTTTTATCTGATTCGGATTTCCTTTGGCATCATGCTGATTGCGGCGGTGGTGCTGGTGTTTGTGGCGATCATTGCCATCCAGATTGGCATGCAGTCCCAGCGGGACAATGATAATGGTGGTAGCTATGGCGGCGGCGGTAGCTATGGCGGCGGCTTTAATCCCTGGCTGTGGATCGGTCGCGATTGGTTTTATTGGTTTAGCTATGGGCCAAAGCGTCGTTACGACCGCTATGGCTATACAGGTGGAGGACGAGATCGCAACAGTCATGATTTAAACCTGTTGGAGGCAATCTTTTCGTTCTTGTTTGGTGATGGTGATCCCAATAAGAATTTGGATGAACGTCGGTGGGGTGCGATCGCAACCGTGATCCGCAACAACCAAGGAGCAGTCTCGGCCGAGCAATTGGCCCCCTACCTAGACAATGCCAACCTCAACGACGACCTCGAAGACTACGTTATTCCGGCCCTAAGCCAATTTAACGGACGCCCCAAAGTCAGCCCCCAGGGCGATTTGGTCTACTACTTCCCCGAGCTGCAGGTCACCACCAAAAACTACAAGCCCCAATCCGTTCCCGCATTCCTCAAGGAAACCAAGCGCCGCTTTACCAGTGCGGCGTCGGACCAAGTGGCCATTGCCATTGGCCTTGGCACCTTGCTCGTGGTGGGTTCCCTCTATCTCGGGTTTATCGCCGCTGGCTGGACAACGGGCTTTATCGGCCTTATCTATTCCCTGTGCGACATATTCCTGGCCTACGGCATTGCCTTTCTGGGCATTCCCGCCGTCCGCTATTTCTTAATGCAGCGCCAAAACCAAAAAATCGAATCCCGCAATAGTCAGCGCCAGGGACTGGTGGGTAAGACCGTCCAACGCAAACTGGACTACGCCAAACAGTTCGCCATCCAAACCATCGTCGGCAAAGACAACCTGGCCTACACCACCGAAACCGACCTGATCGACCAAGAAATCGCCAACCGCGACAAAATCGACGAAGAATGGCGACGCCGCCTGGAATCGTCCTAGGGCAACGGCGGCCAGCCCCCTAGTTACCCAAAATATTAATCAAGGCTCCGGCTGCGCCCCCTTGAATGGCATTTTCCCATAAGGAATCATCATTCAAAATCGTTCCCACCACTGCCGTTGTGGCAGCACCAATGGCGGCGTCCTCCACGACGCTGGACTCGTCACCCCCAATGACATCCACCGCTGCCGCTGCCGCCGCACCCCCAATGGCATCATCCAGGTCCAACCCATCCCCCAACACTGCACCGGTAACCACACTAGCCCCTGCCCCAATGCCAATGTTTTCCAGGCCAAGGTTATCCAACTGGGCCGAGCTGGGGGTGGCCATAACGGAGCCTAAAGCCAAGGTGGCTAGGCCAGCAGTGAGAACGACATTACGTGCTGAAGTAAGGGCTGATTTCATGGTTAGAGTCTCCTGGACGGAAACGGATTAACGATTGGTTTTACCATCGTTGCTGGGGGTGATAGGGCCCTAGGGCAGCCATGAATCTGCCATAAGAGATCTTGAGAATTCTCTGAATTATTGTGGTGTTTTGGATCACGGGCGAGGGCTGACTGCCTAGTTTTCCTTACGCACCAAAGGATTTACCAAGTCATTTAACCCTTCCCCAATCAGGGAGAGGCCCGTCACCATGCCCGTAATGGCCAATCCAGGGAAGAGGGCGGTCCACCAAATGCCCGTTGGCAGGGCATCCAATGCCTGCCGTAGGGAGCTGCCCCATTCGGGCACTTCATCCGGCAGCCCCAAGCCAAGGAAACCCAGACCGCCCAAAATTAAGACCGCATCCGCCGTATTGAGGGTGAACAGCACCGGCACACTCTGCACCACATTCAAAAATAGATATCGAGACAACACCGCCCAGGTGGAGGCCCCCATGGCTTGGGCCGCTTCCACAAACAGCTCTGTTTTCAGGCTTACCGTATGGTTGCGCACCACTCGGTAATACTGGGGCACATAGGCAATGCTCAGTGCCGCTGCCGCATTCACCACCCCTTTGCCCAAAATAAAGGCCAGGGTGACGGCCAAGAGAAGGACCGGCAGGGTATAGATGGTATCCATAAAGAACAGCAGTGCCCGGTCCAATTTGCCACCCAGGTAGCCGCTGACCATGCCCAGGGGCACCCCCACCACCACACTCATGGCCGTTGCCAGTAGCACCACCTGCCATGCCGCCCGCGCCCCAAATAAGGTGCGGGAAAAGACGTCATAGCCCTGGCGGCTGGTACCAAACCAATATTTGCCAGAGGGGGGCACATGGACCGGATTTTCTAAGGTCACCAGTGGGTCTTGGATCCAGCCCCAGCTCTGGAATAGGGGCGCGCACAACGCAATCAACACAAACAGAAGGGTAATGGCAATGCCCATCCACATCAGTGTTTTAGAAATAGTCCAGCGCCGCACCCGCAGAGTGTCTGCCATAGCCATGAGAGAGAATTAAAGTTAGGCTCCATTGTCTAATGGCAAGGGCCAATGGGAAAGCCAAATATTACAGCTTTGCGCCCATCGCCTCCAATCCCTGTAGGGGTACAGCATGCTGTACCCCTACAGGGTTGCCCCTAGGGAGTATTCATGGATAACAGCGCCTCAGCGAGTTCCCGAAACCCTTCCCCTTCCTCTGCTTGGGTCACAAACGCAGGGTGATGGGCTAAGGCATCTAGATAATGGCGCACATTGGCCACTCCCACCGAATGGGGAAACTGGGCCGGGTCAAACATGCTTTCGTCGTTGGGGCTGTCGCCAACGGTGAGGACTTGGTGGTGTTCCAAGTCTGGGAACTGCTGACGAATCACCTGGGCCAGGCCACTGGCCTTATCCTGGGGGAGTGGTTTGATGTGGCATTGGACGGTGCTGTAGGTAAAGCCCCAGCCATGTTCATGGCAGTTGTCGGTCATCCACCGCAGATCCTCCCCACTTAACCCAGTTACCTCAAAAGTCCAATCGGTCAGCCGGAAGGCATTGTCGCTGGACTCCTTGAGCTGGGGATATTTTTGCCGTAATCGCTCAAATTGTTGTAGTAGCAACTGTCGGTGGTTAGGGTCCAGGGGCTGGAGAAAGGTGGGGTACCGGTGCTCTTTGGTGAAGTAGAGGCCACCGTTTTCTGCGATCGCAAGCACCACCGGCAAATAGTGCAGGAGTCCATGGACCCAGCCCGCCGATCGGCCCGTGGTAATCAACACCGGCATGGCCGCATCCCGAAGCTGTTCCAAGGTGACCAATAGGGCATCCTTAAACTCATCGGCCTGGGTCAGGGTGCCATCCATATCCGTCGCCACCAAACGAATCTGGGCCAATGCTTGACCACAGTGCTCCGTGGTTAGGGCCTGTAAACGATTGTCTGCCATTACTTTTTCCACCGTTGCTGATTTAAGGCATGCTCCGATCGGGGGATGATTCAGACAATCAGGACTTTCCAGATGGAACCATCCCCAGGATCAGCCGCGCCCCGTTTAAGTACACCTATTGCCAGGGCTATCGTGACAGACAAGCACTAGATTTTGATTAAGGAATTCACCTGATCTGAAGAAACTGATATACGTTAGAGGCCAGTTCTTGACATTTCTGGCAGAATTGGCACAGATCGCTTCAGCCCTCCATTTATCCGCTCATCCGGATTAAATTGAGCTGATAACTTGTACAGATCCTTGTACAGATCACAGATGCAATGGGTAAAGACGTCCTATAATCAGGCCTTTCCCATCGTCAACGTCAATGCCGTCCAGGGAAAACCCATCAAGATCAGTAATCGTAGTCCAGTTAACCATGGCAGAACTCGTCCCCGATCAGCGTAACTATTACTATCTTCTAGAGTCTGAACGAGCTGGAATCCATAAACCGATTCTGGCGGGCCTCTATACAGTGCACCAGGCACCCCGATTAATGGACGGTGAGACGGGCCTGGGGATTGCTGCGGCCAATAGGGTACCCGTGGACCGGGTCAATACATTTCCCGAACAGGTACAGTACGCCGCCAATACGCTACGGAGCTTGACCAGCACCCTAACAACGAGTGGCTGGGGGGGAAGCGACCTATGGGATGCCGCCAAGGGACGCTATAGCGATCGCTTTATTGAGCGCATTGCCGAAGGGTATATGCCGTCCGGGTCCGAGGCCAACTCCGCCCGCCTAGAAAGCTGTAACGCAGAAAAACTGTTAGCGGCCTATCTCGAAGATATTAACTATGACTACGGGGCCCAAGAGCTGCCCCATAACCTGGCCGACCTAGACGATGAACTGCTGGCCCTGGCCGACCGCATTGCCCCCAACTATGGCCGCCTAGACTTCCAACGAGAAGCCCTGCTGGAAGTGGCCCGGATCTGGCGCAAGCTAGACACCCACCCCAGCACCATCAAGGCGATGAATGTCTCCATCACCAATGATGTAGTGGACGAGGTCGCCCTGGATAAGGCACTGACTGACTTTATGCGGCAAGTCTCCCGGTTTTACTCCGGGTATCCTCACCAGCGCGAAGCCCTCCTGCGGCTGACCCAGCTATGGAAACAGCTGGACTCCCGCGAAGAGGCCATTGATTGGCTGAAAACCAATGATCCACGGGCTGCGGAAACCAACCTCAAAATTGTAGATCCCGCCCTGATTGCCTTTGTCCAACGCATTCCTGACAATTACAAAGGGGATGGCTATCAACGATTTGCCCTCACCGAAGCCTACCGCATGTGGAAGGGGCTGGACTCACGCCCCACCGCCCTCAGCGAGCTGGGAGCCACCCCCCAGTTCCTGCGCACCAATAAGAACAACCCAACGGCCCTGGCCGCTGCAGCGAAGGCGGTGGATCAATCCCTGATCACGTTTATCGAAGAGATCCCCAAGGTCTATAAAGAAATCGAAGAGCAGCGAGAAGCCCTCATTCGTCTCGTACAAATCTGGCGCAAGCTCGATCGACGCATCGATGCGATCCAGTCCCTGTTTGATGATGTGCGCAGCATGACCCGCGCCAATCGCGATTCCATCGACGCCGCACCAGCCCCCAAGCCCATTCCGCTGCCTCCCCGTCCGACCCGTTGGACGCCTTACAACATTCAGCTGGGGGCCTCCATTATCGTGAATGGTAATTTCACCTGGGCAGAAGCTACCCGAGGGGGCACCCGTATGCCTCCCAACCAGGCTACGGTGGATGGCATGGTGCGAATTGCTACATTGGCTCAACAGGCTCGCGATCGCATTGGCCGCTCTTTTCACATTACGAGCTGGTATCGCCCCGCTGACATCAATCGCCAGGTGGGCGGGGCCTCCAACAGCCGCCACATTGTCGGTGACGCCATCGACTTTTATGTGGAGGGTCTTTCCGGAGATCAGATCTACTGGGCGCTTGATCCCTGGTGGCCTGGCGGGTTAGGACGTTATACTAGTTTCCCTAGTCTGAGTCATTTAGATGCTCGGGGATATCGCGCACGCTGGCGTCACTAATTGCACCTAGCTCTATGAAAAATTCACATAGGTTTTATACAGCTTTAGATATATCCTCTTAGTCCGGAAACCACCCTCCAGGGCATGCTAAATATAATCGGATAGCACCAACCGCCTTAGCTATGTCTAATCCTGTTATTGAGCTCAATCCCCTGGTGGCACAGACACCAACCCCTGTGGCTCAGCCTAAAAACCCATGGATGTATACATCGATCGGGCTGGCGATGCTTTTACTGATTTTGGGTGTTCTTTCCCAGGTGCAATTTGCGCGAGTGCGCAAAAAGCTGAAGTTTGAAGCCTATAAAAATAGAGAATTACATAAACGGGTAAAGCTAGCGCTGACCACCATCAGCAAGATGGAGAAGAACCCCGACCTGGTTCATTCCCGTGATTTCAACCTGGACTACCTCAGGATGCGCATGGAAGAAAAGCACTTCCATGCATCCGTGGTCAATCAGCTTAAGGTCAAGGTTAAGCAGCGGGTAACCCTGGCCCTGCGTCCCCAGCCCACCCAGCAAGGGGTGGTGGGCATCGCCTCGGGCAAACCTCGGGCGGTGGACCAAATCTTTGACGTGGAATATCAGACCGTCCAAGATTCGCAAACGAAAAAACGGGTACTTTTCCGCATCCAAATTAAGCTGGTCAAACTCCCAACCCAACCCACCTCCATTACGGTCCAAGAAATTATTGACTGCATTGAGAATTTCTTGAGCCCAGAACGGGACGAAAAATTTTGGCAGCCCACACTCCTGGGGCGTTTAGCCACCATGCAGTGGGATCAAAAGGCCAAACCCACCCCATTACTGGTCTTAGAACAAACCAGCGAAGGGGTGAATGTGACCTTCCGCAGCACGACAAATCGAGTCGCCCTTTAAGGCTTGCAGGATGCCCCCTTAGGTCAGTCTTTTGACCTAAGGGGCATCTGCTGTGAAGGCTCCTGGCACATGGCGGCCGCCGCTGGCCTACTGGGTTAACACGACGAAGTCCTTGGGGTTGTTGGCAGATACGCCATGCACTTGCCCATTGGAGGCGGCAAAGGGGGGAGAGGATGGGTTGAGCACATCCTGCATGTCATCGGTAACGGCCTGCCCCAGGCGCTGTCGTAGATCGGGCATTACCGCCAGGGCCCGAGTCCAATCAGGAATTTCAGTCCCTGTGGGGTCCTGCAAATACTCTTCACCGGCGTTGATGATCACCTCTTCAAACCGCTCAAGGGTGTTTTCCTCCTTATGGCGGTCGTACTGCAAACCATTGAATTTAGCATCGACAAAGTATTGACGAGCCAGGTCTTGGGCCTCGCGACGGAATTTGATGCGCAAGGATCTCAACTGATCGGTGCCAATCACCACCTGCTCGGTTTCCGTTAGGGTCCGCAGCAGGGATTGCAAAATATCCCGGCACATTTTTTGTAAGCCCTGGTTAGGGGACTCCCCCACGGACTGATGCTTGTGGTCAAAGGTGCCCAGGTCTACTTGGGCAATGCGCTTGAGGGCTACATTGCGGTATACCTCGGCCAGTAGCCCCACTTCTAGGCCCCAGTTAGCCGGAATTCTAGTGGTCAGGGCGAGATCGCTAGTGAGGGCAAACTCCCCTGATAGGGGATAGCGATAGGCGGACAGGTAGCAAAGGTAGTCCTTATGTCCCCACACATCCATCAGGGAGTGGAGCAGGGGGGCAACGAATAACCGAGTAACGCGGCCATTGAGTTTGCGGGGCTCATGGCTGATACGGGCATAGTAGGCCTTGGTAAAGGCCAGACCGAACTCAGGCTCCAGCAGGGGAAAGAGCAGCTTGAGGGGATAGGAACGGTCGTAGGTCATGATGTCTGCATCATGGAGTGCGATCGCACCCGCATGGAGGGTGGCCAACCCGAGGCCCAACCAGACCGCCCGACCTTTTCCTCGGTGGGCCAAAATATCCAGACCCTGTTCTTTTAAATCCTGAAGGAGGGCCATCACCCGGGGGCCATTTTCCCAAATAATGTGGGTTTTCTGGGGTAGGTGACGAAAAAACTCCACCGCCTTCACATACTGTTCCGCCGTATCCGCATAGAGGCTGACAATAACAGTATTAACAAAGGCACAGTCCTGGAGATGATCGCGAATACGAGTGAGGGCAGGCCTTTCCAACTCTTCATACAGAGAGGGAATCAAAACAGCGGTGGGCGTATCGCGGGTCAGCTCAGCTGAGCGTTCCTCAAGGCGCGATAGATCGCTACCGAAATCATGAATTGTAGTGATTCGTTCCTGCTTATAGTCCATTGAATCCTAGACACCCGTTAGCGTTCAGTCACATCATAGGGAAAATTCTAGGCAAATAGTGTCCCCAGCGCTACAGCATTTTTTGGCCATGGCCCAATATTGCAAACAAACAGAAGCCCGACATTGATAGAGATGCCGAGCTTCTAATGCCCCAGACAGGCTAACGTAGCCAGTTTTTCAGGCGGGATGCCACCTGGGGACGACGCAGCTTACGCATGGCTTTGGTTTGGATTTGGCGCACCCGCTCACGGGACAGGTTAAAAATGCCACCGACCTCTTCTAGGGTATGGGGCTCACCCGTGGTCAAACCATACCGCAGCGCAATGATGTCCTTCTCCCGCTCCGTCAAGACCTCAGTCAGGACATCGGAGATTTCCTGGCGCATCATGGACTCGTTCATGCGAGACTCGGGCGACAGGGTATTGCCATCCTCCAACAGCTCCATCAGTTCCGTATCTTCACCTTTACCCACCCGATGGTTCAGGGAAAGCGACTTACGACGGACCTGCTGCAGGCTCCTCAGCTGCTCGGGGGTAAGATCCAACTCACCAGCCAGCTCAGCTTCGGTTGGGGCCCGGTTCAGCTGCTTACGAAGCTCCCGCTGGGTCTTTTTAATTTTATTGAGCTTTTCCACAATGTGGATGGGCAGCCGAATGGTGCGGGCATCATTGGCGATGGTGCGCGTAATCCCCTGACGAATCCACCAGTAGGCATAGGTAGAGAACTTATACCCTTTGTCGGGATCAAACTTTTCCGCCGCTCGGTTTAAGCCCAGGGCTCCCTCTTGAATTAAATCGAGGAACGGGACACCCCGGTTTAGGTAGCGCTTGGCAATGGAGACCACCAGCCGCAAATTGGAGCGAATCATTTTGCGCTTAGCACTGCGGGCGTATTGCAAACGATGCTGAAAATCAGCTTCGCTACAGTCCAGCGCATTGGCCATTTCCAAACGGCTGGGGGGACGCTTTAATTGCTCAGTCAATTGCTGGGACAATGCTTCGATGTCCGCCAAAAACTTCACTTGGCGAGCCAACTCAATTTCCTCATCCGCCTTTAACAACGGGTAGCGGGCCATCTCCTTAAAGAAAGCGCCAACGGCATCATCAGAAAGGGTTTTCTTATAGGCAGACGCGACTTCAGCGGCCAGCTCAGCGGTGGGATCAGCGTTGATCTCATCGTCGGACTCGCCACCTGACAGGTTGTCCCAAGCAGGAGAATTTACACCTTCCTTAAGCTTCGGGTCCTGGTTAAGAGTGTTCTGAGTTTTGGATGTTTTATCCAAATCAGTCCAAGGTTCAATTACTGCTGTCTCTGGGGAATTAACAGAAGGAGCCATAGTTCCGCAAGAAAAATCGTTGCCTGAAGGGTTCTTAAAAACGTAACCGTGGAATGTCGCTATCGATGGATTTAAAGGAGACTGTGGGCAGCTGCAATTACACTATACCAATCTCATTCTGAAACACTGTCCACCATGATATTTTTTGAGCGATGAAAACTCTTATTTATCAAGGTTCTTGTAGCCTTTGTAACGTTTGACCCGATTCATTGCAACTTGTAAAGTTTTCATGACATTAACGTTAGTAAGCAGACTCAAAATCTCCCTGTTTTTTTATCTTTCAACTAACAGTTTAGTGAACCTATTTTTTGTTTAACAGCTGTTTACAGACATCTGTATACGTTTATATTTACTGCTAGTTTAGATGGCATGCCTCAGCCTAAATCCATTGATATGAAAGCCTTTGAGTCTGTGGAGGTATTGGTGGATTGTCCTGGAATTCAAGGGCTTTATACCTATAGTATTCCGAGTCATTTCAGCGTTGAGCCTGGGGATATTGTCACGGTGCCATTTGGGGGTCGTCAGCTGGGTGCGATCGCAATTCGATTGCAATCCATGGCATCGACATCCCACCTCGATTACAAACTTCGCAATGTTGATGGCGTTGTGAGTCGCGGCTTCCTTTCTAAAGATTATTGGAAATTATTAGAACGGGTGGCTAACTATTATCAGACACCCCTAATTCAAGTCATCCGCACAGCGTTACCACCGGGGTTATTAGGCCGTTCTCAACGTAGGATTCGCCTCTTACCAGCGGCGAATCCTCCATCGTCCGACACAACACACCTCAATCCATCGGCCCAAGCTTTACTAGAAACCCTGCGTCAGTCCCCTCGGGGGGACTACACCTGGCGATATTTGCAACGACAGCATAAGCAGGCCAAGGTGGGCCTGGGGCAACTCCTCAGCCAGGGATGGGCAGAAAGCTATTTGGCCATGGCCACGCCCCCTCGGCCCCAGCAGCGCCAAGCAGTGAGCCTAGTGCAGCCCCCTGGCTCTTCTGGGGCCGTGCCCCCAGGGGCAGACACCCTGACCAAGCGTCAGCAAGAAATTCTGCTCACGTTGCAACGCTGTGGTGGAGACCTGTGGCTCAGCGATGCCCTGCAGCGACTGCGCACCACCAGCTCCACTCTGCAACGGTTGGCGGCCAAGGGCTATCTCACCATCCAACCCCGAGAGCAGTTAAGGGTGGGCAGTCATTCCCAAGCCCCGGCAGACCAACCCAAGCCCCTCACACCGGAGCAACGTTCTGTAGTAGACATACTCCACGGCCTCACGGGCTACGCCCAGGTGCTGCTCCACGGGGTCACCGGCTCTGGTAAAACCGAGGTCTATTTACAGACCATTGGACCCCATTTGCAGGCGGACAAGTCCGTCCTCGTCCTCGTCCCCGAGATCGGTTTGACCCCCCAGCTCACCGACCGGTTTCGCGCCCGCTTTGGGGAACAGGTGTGTGTTTACCACAGCGGGCTGTCGGAGGGGGAGCGCTACGACACCTGGCGCCAGATGCTCCAGGGCCATCCCCAGGTAGTGATTGGGACTCGCTCGGCGATTTTTTCCCCCCTACCCAAGCTGGGAATGATCGTGCTAGACGAAGAGCATGACAGTAGTTTTAAGCAGGACCAGCCTGCCCCCTGTTACCACGCCCGCACGGTGGCTAGGTGGCGGGCGGAGGTGGCGAATTGTCCACTGATTTTGGGATCAGCAACGCCTGCGTTGGATACGTGGGCGGATATCAAGCAGTCGCCCGCAGGGGCCGAAGACGGTAGGGAGGGTGACCGCAAGGAGGGGGAGCGACATTATTTGCACCTGCCCAATCGGGTCCATCAACGCCCCCTCCCTCCGGTCACCGTGGTGGATATGCGCCTGGAACTTCAGGCGGGAAACCGTTCCATGTTTAGCCGTCCACTGCAAACCGCCCTGGAACAGATGCAGGCAAAGGGGGAACAGGGACTGCTATTTATCCATCGGCGGGGCCACAGTCGATTTGTCTCCTGCCGGGAGTGTGGCCATGTGATGGAATGTCCGGACTGTGATGTGTCCCTGGCCTACCACCAACCCCAGGATGAGGGTCCGGCCCACCTGCGCTGTCACTACTGTGGGTATGGCCAGCGCCACCCTGAACAATGTCCTAGCTGTAAGTCCCCCTATCTAAAACACTTTGGCAGTGGCACACAGCGCATTGTCCATGGGTTACAGGATCAGTTTCCGGGGCTGCGCTGTCTCCGGTTTGATAGTGATACCACCCGTGCAAAGGGGGCTCACCGGGCTTTACTGGAGCGATTTGCGGCGGGGGAGGCGGATGTATTGGTGGGGACCCAAATGCTAACCAAAGGGATTGACCTGCCCCAAATTACGGTGGTGGGGGTGGTGGCCGCCGATGGTTTGTTACATATGCCGGACTATTGGTCAGGGGAGCGGGCGTTTCAAACGTTGACCCAGGTAGCGGGCCGGGCGGGCCGGGGCAAATTGCCGGGGCAGGTGATTGTGCAGACGTACACCCCAGACCATCCGGTTATTGGGGCGGCCAAAGACCACAGCTACCAAGGGTTTATTGATCATGAGGTGGAGCATCGACAGCAACTGGGCTACCCCCCCTATGGCCGGTTGGTGCTCTTGCGACTGACTAGCCCTACGGAGTCAGAGACGGAAATGGCGGCGCAGCGTTGTGCTGAACAATTGCAAACATTGCTCCCAGGTGTGGGGCGTTCGGAGGATGACCTAGAAGAGAGCCTGGAGGATGCCTGGGCAGGCCCCCAAATATTGGGACCCACTCCGGCCCCCATTTTACGAGTTGCTAAACGCTACCGGTGGCATGTGTTGTTAAAACTACCCCTAGGGATGGCGGTGCCGGAGTTGACCTCGCTGCGATCGCACCTGCCTAAATCCGTCCGACTCACCATTGACGTTGACCCATTGAACCTGAGTTGACCATGGCCGCCCAGTAAATCGCGGCCCGGCGACCGTTTCCCGGATGGCCCCACCCCATCCCTGGAGTGGGGCTTCGCCTTAAAAGGCCATGTTGCGCCAATGCCATTCTTGAATAACGGTTTGCACTGGGGCGCCATCGTTTTCCAGATGCGGGAGCTCGGTGGCAGCCATGGAACGGCCTGGAACGGCCAGGGCCAATGTAGCGGCAGCCAGGAACCCGCCCGAAACTCTCATCGAAGTGTTAAAGCGTTTCATAGGAACCTCCTGGTATCAAATGAGACTGTTTTAATTACCAGGATGCGGATCAACTCTGAGTTTTTACTGAGGGAACCCTAAACCACGGCTAAGTTTTTGTAGTTCTTGATACAGTTAGGCCGATGTTTGCGCCCGCGGATGGCGGTGCTAAATACTGCTCTCTAATACCGCTGGCCCTTTGGGTACGGGGGGATCGACCACCGCATCAACGGTGATGATGACTTGGACCGGTGTGGCATTGCAAAGGGCATCAGGCACGGTCCACTGAACGTTGCCCGCTTCGGTGTTGTTGAACTGGCCGCAGAACATGGGGGAGGAGGCTTCCGTAGCCACAGACCATAGACGGTACACCTGGCCGTCTGGGAGGACGGGTAAATTGTGGGAGACTAGCTGCACTTCTGAATGGTTGGGCAGGGTGAGTAGGCTGCCCGACGACGTTAGGGCATCGCCCGTCCCCTGGAGGGAATAGACCAGGGCATTGGGCTGCCGCAGGATGTCGACCACCTCTTCAAACTGAGGTTTAGCGGCAACTTCTGCTAAAAGAGTTTCCTTTGCCAAGAGGGTTTCCTGGAGGGTTTGGATTTCGGCCTGGGTGCGCTCCATGTCTGCCTGGAGGGTGAGCTGCTGTTGTCTTAGTTGATAGTTGTCGGTCCCTATGAGGGCAATCACTAGGGCCGCGGCGGTCATGGCGGCCCCATACCATGGTTTTCTTAGGGGTCGGGGGCTGCTGCCGAGGGGGCGCAGGGTTGAAGGCTTAGGGCTGGCCTGGGGCGACTGAGTGGCGGCGGTGATCAGGGTTTGTTCTAACCCTGGTGGTAATGGTTGGGGCTCTAAGGCATAGGGGACCATGGCTAAGGTTTCTTGGTAGGCCAATAGGTCTGCCTTCAGTTCGGGACGCTGGGCCAATAGGGCTTCTAAGGTTGCGGCTTCTTCCGATGACAAATTACCGAGGGCATAGCCCGTCAGTAGGTCATGCCAATCGGGATGGGGGTCTGGGGTGGAGAACGAGTCGAACGACATAGGCATTGGAAATCGATGGAATAGACGTTAGGGCTTGGGGGTACGAGGATTAGAGTCGCGTTTCTAAGGTCTGGCGTAGTTTTCGGAGGGCTTGGCGGGAGCGGGACTTGACGGTGCCGACGGGAATACCTAGGCGTTGGGCAATTTCTGATTGGCTGAGGCCTTCGTAATAGGCGATGTGAATCACCTGGCGCTCTTTGTCGGAAAGGGTCTTGAGGGCCTGGCGGGTACGTTCCCCCCGTTCCCCCAGGGTAGCGATATCTAAAGGGGTGGAGGGGTGGTCGGCCATCATGAGATGCCATTTGTGCAATCGCTGACGGTGGGCAACTTGAGATCGCAACTTATCAATCGAGCGGGATCTGGCAAGGACGACCAGGTAGCGGCTCAGGGACCCTCGCTCCGCTTTATAGGCATCCTTTTTCCACAGGGTCAGGAATACATCCTGGGTGATTTCTTCAGCCTCTTCATCACTGTGGAGAATCCGCCGCGATAGGGTATAAACCAACCGGCCATAGCGTTGATATAAGGTGCGTAGAGCCTCTACCTGGCCAGCGCGTAAGGATGCCAGCAGATCCGCGTCGGACGATACTGACACCAGCGCCGTATCGTCCCAAGAGTCAATTGGCCCCATAGGTTTAATCAAACACTCCAAAGCTTGAGTAGCCATTAGTTATACCATCGGTGCAGTCCGGCCCGGTTGCTGCGAGGGTTTCCTGTGGCATAGAACTATTCTCCACAGAAGGGTACGGAGTCAGGGGGCAACCGGATCAGTGGATGGCAAGATGGGGGCGTGGCCCTCGGGGCTCGGCCTAGGGTTAGGCCCCCCGAAGGTAGAAACTGGCGTACAACAGCCACATCACACCGCTGCTGCCGAGTAATAACCCACATAACCAACGGGATTTCAAAATCTTCCACACCCGCCCACTGGCGAGCAACACCAGCAAAAATTCTCCTAGGGCCACGATGCCGCCGTGGTGATCCGGGTCCCAATAGGAAATAGGGCTCTCAAATCGAAAGTTGCTCAGGGGCCAAAAGTGCCGATGGCCGTCGTCCACATGGACAGGGAGATCGGCCAAACAGTGCAAAATCACGCTGGCGGCGAGAAAAATTGTGCCCTCTGCCAGGGAGTGCCACTGGGGTCGATAGTGCCTGACGCCGAGGGCGATGGCAATCACCAGTAGAGCTATGGGAATCGAGTTGCCAGCATCGAAAATGTCTTGCCAAAACGGTTCGTAGTAAGCCTCGCCCCAGATGGTGGCTTCATCCATGTTGGCAATCAGCCTGGCCCAGCCATAGAAGCCAAACATGGCCAAGTCTGGCACCATGGCGCCCCAAAAGATGGGGCTGTTGAGGTGGGATTTTGAGCGTCGGCCCAGGAGGGCAAGATTGAGGATAACGTGGCTGGGGGTATTCATAGGGCTCCTTGCTCCACAAACCAATCGATTAGTTTTCTAGCAATACTCAGCTTGCCAGGGACGGGGGGTAGGGTGTCCTTGGTGAACCAGTCGGCGGTTTCAATTTCGGCTGGATCGATCACGATATCGCCACTGGCGTAGCGGGCGGTGAAGCCAATCATCAGCGAATTGGGAAAGGGCCAGGGCTGGGAACCAAAGTAACGAATATCCTGGATTTCAATGCCGACTTCCTCACGCACCTCCCGAGCCACGGTTTCTTCTAAGGATTCACC
>CALHGI010000399.1 GCA_938029995.1 uncultured cyanobacterium
CGCCTGGTCACCCTGTCCTGTCAGTACTGTCGGCTTGTGTATGATGCGGATACCGTGGTGTTAGAATCCATGCTGGCCGCCGATCCGGCCCAGCCCCTGCGGCAGGAAACCCTGACTAATATGTTTCAGGATGTGCTGGTGACAGGGCAAGATTTAGGCGGTGAGTTACAAATCCAGACCGGCAAGGATGTGGCCCAGGTGCGTCTACAGCTTCCCCAACAGGTGAGTCGGCCCCGGCGGCGGTCCCCCAAGACCCTATCCCCCCTGTCAGAACGGGAGCAGGAGGTGATGCAATTATTAGCCCAGGGACATCGCGATCGCGACATTGCAGAACAACTTTACATCAGCGAGAGAACGGTTAAATTTCACGCTAAAAATATGCTTGACAAGTTGAATGTACGTACCCGGATTCAGGCAGTATTTGAAGCCACTAAACATGGTTGGTTGAGCTAGGCATGGCAGCAGCCCATGGCCAAGCCTTTACATTCTTCTCTCTTTTCCATAGATTAGATAACTTTTTAAATATATCCATCGGAGCGTGCCAATAATATGGAATAGATTGCCTCTGACAGCTATACGGCTGAGCGTTCACCTATGGCTGAAGAAAGAAATGATCACAAAGTTTTAATTATCCACGGTGCCATAGACCAGTGGAAGATTTATCGAGAGTACCTACAACACGATCCCCACGGTGGCTATTGCATCACGGAGGCAACCTGGGACGGGCAAGACATTGAGCGGCGTCCCAGGCAGTCGTTTGATGCAATTTTGCTAGACCTGCCGCTGCCCCATGGAGATGGCCTGCAACTGCTCAATGCCTTGAAGGATAAGCAGTCAGACACTGCGATCATTGTGCTCACCGATGCAGACAATGAGCACCTCGCCATCCAAGCCATTGAGCACGGAGCCCACGACTATTTACTCAAGGATCAGTTATCCCAAGAAGTGTTCCAGCGCACCGTTCGGAGCCGGATTAAACACCAACAGCTCCAGAATCAGCTGCTGATTAACCAAAAGCGTCAAGACCTGATTACGCAACTCACCCTCAATATTCAACAATCTCTCCTACTGGATGAAACCTTGAGTATTACGGTCAGGGGGGTGCGGCAACTATTGGGATGTGATCGGGTGCTGGCCTATCAATTTTCGCCTGACATGGGGGGGACCATCATTGCTGAGTCTGTGCAGCCGGGCTACTACTCCGCCCTGGGGGAAACCGTACGTGATTCGTACTTCCAAGACCAAGGGGCCCAGGACTATTGCCAAGGCCGCATTCAATGTGTGGACGACATCTATGGAGCTGACTTAGATCCCTGCCACATCAAATTACTGGAGCAGTTTGAGGTGCGGGCGATTTTAGTCACGCCGATTTTACTGCAAGACAGACATGAGCACACCCCTTCTCTTTGGGGGTTATTGGTGGCTCACCAATGTACGGGGGCACGGAGTTGGATGCCAGATGAAACAAAACTATTGGAGGTTTTATCTTTACATATTGCCATTGCCATTCAGCAGGCCCAACTTTTAGAAAAAACCCAGGCGGCCCTGGCAAAAGCGAAGGCATTGAGTGCATTTAAGTCAAAAATTTTGACCACCATTTCCCATGAGTACAACACCCCTCTGACCGTTATTAAAGCCGCTGCCGAAACCTTGCGGGTCCACTCAAATTCCCTTTCCACCCACCATCGTGATCGCTATCTTTCCATGATTGAATATAAGGTGGAATGTCTGTCTATGTTGGTGAAGGATATGCTCTTGGCCAACCAGGCGGAGCTTGATCAGCTCCAGATAAAACCGATGGAAATTAATTTAGAGCATCTATTTTCTAAGTTGGTTGATGAACATCAGGACCTGGAAACGGATAAGCACCACATATCCCTCACCAGTCTCGGCAACATCGAGAATTTTGTGGGTGATCGCGGCCTTTTGCAACAAGTATTTGAGAATTTACTCTCCAATGCCATTAAGTATTCCCTGGGGGAGGGAGACATTAATTTAGTCATCGTGGGAGAAGCCAATCAAATCACCTGTCACATTAATGATGAAGGCATGGGCATCCCCGAAGCCGATATTCCCTATCTCTTCCAAGTGTTTCGTCGGGGGAGCAATGTGGGGGAAATACCTGGCACTGGCTTGGGCCTAAACATTGTCAAAGCTGCTGTGGAATTACATGGTGGCAATATTGTTGTCAAAAGCAAGCAGGGAAAGGGCACTCGCATTAAGGTGGAACTGCCCAAACGGTCTAAGGAAGATTTTATGGATAACTATCCCTTTACATCGGCTGTCATTATTTGATTTTATAGTACACTAGTACTTGATTGTTTCCATAGCCTCAATGTTTTCGTGGGGCACGGGTTGTGATTAGGCCTGTGCCTTACTCCAAATGTCTTCCATAAGGAGTGACCTATGACTTTAGCAAAGCCTTCCACTACTAATACCGCCCATTTTGATCTGTCGCCCTCTGATGGGGTTGATCCGCACCCCATGGCCTTGGACGCTGGCCTGGGGACCGGCGGACTGGACGCTAAACTGGGTGATTTGGTGACTCAAGCCACCCACGGTGCCATTAACCGATGGTCTGATTTATGGTCTGAGTATCGGCCTGTGACCACGGATAAAACCCAGGCTGTATGGCAGCTTTTGCAGAGTACCCAGCCAGTTCAATTGTTGTTGACCGCTGCTTTGGCGGTACTTGCGATCGCATTGGTCACCTTAGTGGCAACCTTTAGCGGCATGATTGTCCTGGGCCTGAAGATGGCCGCCCTAGTGTTGGCCGCCGTGGCCGTGGGCCAGTGGATTGCCCGTGGCCTCAGCTGGGCCGATCAAAAACTACCCTCAGGCACCGGCCCTCAGGAATAGCCATGGCCGCTCCCTGGTCAGTTGCCGCGATGCCCCTAGCGGCAACTGATGTCTCGTCTGGTTTAGCCTCTTGTCTGGTTTGGCCTATGGGCCTGCGCCTATGGTATTGCGCCTACTGTTTAGCCCCCAAAAAGGGTCCAATGGCGGCGGCGACGGCTTCGCCATATTCTTCGGCCATGCCTAGGGTGCCTGGCAAGCGTACGGATTGCACCTGGGGCAGGTTTGCCATGGCTTCCATTTCTGCCTTGGATTTAGGGGGCGCCTGTTCTCCGACGATCACCAGGGTCGGTACATTCAGGTGGGCAAAATAGGCTAAGCATGCGTCCCTGGTTTGAACGGGGTCTAGGCCGCCGGTAACAAAGGCGGCAGGGGCATAGCGGGCACCCGGTTTTTGGGTGCCCCGCTGGCGTTGGGCGATGTAGTCTGGCGTCAGCTGGGTGTCATCGACAAAGACATGGCGACGATACATCCATTTGAGAAAGCCTGGGCGGGTATTGAGCCAGTAGAGGCCTTGGCCGATCAAGGGAGTGCGGACTAATTCTCTCATGCCCCTGCGCATGGTTTGGGGGGCGCCCATGGCGGCTAGGGGGCCTTTCCAGGTGGGGGCGATGAGGACAATTTTTGACCAGGCGTCGGCC
>CALHGI010000400.1 GCA_938029995.1 uncultured cyanobacterium
GATGCGAGACCCCGGTAGCAACGCCATCATGGGCAGGCTGGGATCTAGCTGCAGGTCTTTCCCCTTGGGTTTCAGGCGATCGAGGGAGGGAATCCCCCCAAACTGGGCTTTAGCAAATCCTTGCTTTTGATAATCTGTGGCGGTGTAGGCGTCGCGGGAAAATAGGGTGAGGCAGCGGGAAGACTTTAATACCGCTTTGAGCACCATATCGATATTAAGGGTGCCCTCGTAGATGGCCGACAGCGGTGAGGTGAATGAGATGAAGGGTCGACCACTGAGATAGGCAAAACACTGGCCAACAACGTCACCGGTGGCAAACACCAGGTCACATTGGGGGGCATAGCGACGGATGGCCTGGAGCTGTCGCCAGGTGGAGGTGAGCAACCCAGCTCGAATATCATTGATCAGCCGCAACCGATTGGTGTAAGTGAAGCCGCCCGATGGCAGGGTAAGGGTGGGGGATACGATGGGTACACCAATGCTGCGATAGGCATGGCCCTGGCCAACAATGGGGGCAGCCGCAATATCTAATTCGGGGGCTAACTCTCGCAGGCTACGAATAATGTGGGAAGAGTGATTATCTTCACCGTGGCCGTTGCTAATGAATAGAAGTTTGTGGGGCATGGGTAGACGGCGGCGGTTGTTGGCTAGAAAACAGCCCTGCCCAATAGTCAAAAGTTCCTAGGCGTTAGGCATAAATTTAGCTGAATCCATAGTACAACCTGGCGACCGCTTGCCAGGAGACTGGGGCCGTTGGCAAGATTGTCACCCACAGGCGTTCACCCTCACCACCAAGACCGACAAACCTGATTCACAAAGCCCCTTGATCCATGGATTGGGGGATAAGAATGTAGTCGCTAGCTACAGGGCACAAATTGTCCAGACCGTTTAGGCGGTCCGCCAGTATTCACGCAACCCTTGGCCCCATCGATCATCCTCACCGCCCCTCAAGTGGTCACATCCCAATCATCCTTGGGCGCACCTTCATGGGCCACCAGAACCTTTCTGCTATCGGGGGTGCAGGTGGCTCTATATACAGCAGGGCACCCACCTCAAATTTAATCTGGACATTACCCTGGGCATCAAAAAAGGTAACGAGACCGTTGTCCTGATTAGTATCAGATTCAATCGCCGCCGACATGGCATTATTAGAGGCCACGCCATTAACGCCGCCCCTGCAAAACCACCAAGCTTCAGCGGATCGCTCAGATCAATCGAAAGTTAAGGGTAAAGTAAACACCCCCTTCTGTTGAAGGAGTCTGTACCCAGACTTATCACGGGTTCATGAATTCTCCCCAACCCATCCGGTCCTCTGGCACAATGAGGTGGTCAAACCCCACGCTTAATGAAGGTCGCCAAGGATTTTGGTCTTAACGCCTGAACAGTTATTCCCATTTCAGCTCGATCCATTTCAAGTGGACGCCATTGCAGCGCTCAACCAGGGCAAGTCGGTGGTGGTCTGTGCCCCCACAGGGTCCGGTAAAACCCTGGTGGGTGAATACGCTATCCATCGAGCACTCCACACCAACCAGCGAGTCTTTTACACCACCCCCCTCAAGGCCCTATCCAACCAAAAACTACGGGACTTTCGCCAGCTATTTGGCCATGACAAGGTGGGTCTACTCACAGGCGATACTTCGGTCAATCGGGATGCCCCCGTCCTGGTGATGACCACGGAGATCTTTCGCAACATGCTCTATGGCACCACCATGGGTGAGATTGGAGCGGCGGTTGAGGGGTTACAAACCGTCGTCCTAGACGAGTGCCACTACATGAACGACCGTCAGCGTGGCACCGTATGGGAAGAATCCATCATCTACTGCCCGCCCACGGTTCAGCTGGTGGGGCTATCCGCCACGGTAGCGAATGGCGATCAGCTGACCGATTGGATCACCAAAATCCATGGCCCTAGCGAACTCATTTATTCAGACTTCCGTCCCGTGCCCCTGACGATTCACTTTGCCACGGGCAAGGGTATATTCCCCCTACTAAATGATAAAAAAACGGCGCTCCATAGCCGCTTAAAAAATCAACGTAAGCCCCCCCGTTATCAAAAGGGGCAGAAGAAAAAATCCGTTACCGCTAACAACTCATTTATTGTTACCCAACTGCAGCAGAAGGATATGCTGCCAGCCATTTTCTTTATTTTTAGTCGTAAAGGATGTGATAAGGCTGTTCAAACCGTTAGTAACCTGGCGTTGGTTACCCCGGAGGAGTCCCGCATACTTCAACGCCGAATTGATGATTTTTTAAGGACTAACCCTGAAGCGGCCCGAGCCGGACAGGTGGAGCCCCTTTACCATGGGATAGCGGCCCACCACGCAGGCCTGTTACCGGCCTGGAAAGGATTGGTGGAAGAGCTGTTCCAGGCGGGACTGATTAAGGTCATTTTTGCCACGGAAACCTTGGCGGCAGGGATTAACATGCCCGCCCGCACCACGGTCATTTCCAGTTTATCTAAACGCACAGACAGCGGCCATCGCCTGCTCCGGGCATCAGAATTTTTGCAGATGGCGGGGCGAGCAGGTCGCCGGGGCATGGATGTGGAAGGCCATGTGGTCACGGTGGAAACCCCCTTTGAAGGGGCGAAGGAAGCTGGGTATTTGGCCCTAGCCAAACCAGATCCGCTGGTGAGCCAGTTCACCCCCAGCTATGGCATGGTGCTCAATCTGCTCCAAACCCACACATTAGAAGAAACTCGAGCGCTGGTGGAGCGCAGCTTTGGCCAATATTTGTCAACCTTGCACCTCACGCCTCAGCAACAGGCCATCGATGACGTGGAAGAGAATATTGATCTCATTCGCGAGCAGCTGACTGCTATTGGGGCCGACACCATCGCCGAGTATGGCAAGCTACGGGAGTGGCTGCGGGAGGAACGTCGTCTACTTAAAATTTTGGACAAACAGGCCACTGAAACCCTCTCAGGCGATCTGGAAACGGCGGCCAGTTTCGCAGTCACAGGGACGGTCATCTCTCTAAAGGGAAAGCATATTCCGGTCCACAATCCTTTAGCCGCAGTGCTAGTGGCTAAGCTCCAGGGGCATGGCAAGGTCACCTACCTGGCCTGTTTGACCGATGACAATCGCTGGATTATGGCCTCCCCCAGGGATATTTTTGGTCTCCATACCCAGTATGAACGCATTGCAGCAGTGGATGATTTGGCACCGCCACCCAGGCTAGCCCGCAGAGCTGGCAATAAATGCCCTGGGGATGACACCACCGCGGCGGTGGCGACCCTCATCCCCCAAGACTTGCCCACCCTGGATGAACTCGCACCGGAGGTGAAAGAACAGCGAGATCGTATGCATGGGGTGGAAACCATGTTGAATGATCATCCCCTAAATCAGTTTGGTAAACCTAAGTCGTTGTTAAAACAACAGATGAGGTTGCAAACGTTAGAAGCTGAGCTGCGCGATCGCAAAACCAAATACCAAAAATACGCCAGCCGATACTGGGAAGAATTTCTCAAC
>CALHGI010000401.1 GCA_938029995.1 uncultured cyanobacterium
CTTTGCCTTTGTCTATCGGTTTGGCCCCAGCCGCTGGACCCGTGGTAAACCCCTCATGCCCGGTGCAGTACTCGCAGCCTTATCTTGGGCAATGCTGTCTGCCTCCTTTCGGATGTATGTAGCCCAGTTTGGCAACTACAACAAGGTTTACGGCGCCATTGGTACGGTGATCATTTTGTTGCTGTGGCTATTTCTAACCTCATTGGTCATGCTGATCGGCGACCAGCTGAACGTCACCGTCGGCGAACTAATGATCCACAATCCCCGCATGCCCTTTAGCCGGCCAAGACGGCAAGGCTCCCAGCAGACCTCTCATCCTTCTAACCAATTACCTAGCCTAGATAAATCGACCATCAATAAAGATAAACATCGCTAGGTACGGCCAAAAGCCCAAACTTCACGCCAATATTTCAACCGTATCTCCCACCCTCAGCGCCCCTTCACCCTGGGCAATTAAATTTTGACCAAACCAAATGGCATGGTCCCACCGACGGTAGGTGGCCAAGGTCTTTAAAGGCTCCTTGCCCTGTTCCCCCGTGGATTGATCCACCCCAGGAACAGAACAACGGGAGCAGGCTTTAGCCACATCAAACTCAATATCACCAATTTTAATGTGCTGCCAAGTATCCTCGGCAAAGGCATCACAGCCCTGCACCACCAAGTTAGGGCGAAACCGATTCATGGGCACCGGTTGCTCCAAACGTCCGTTGAGATCGGCCAAGGACGCTGCTGAAATCAGTAAAAACGGGTAGGCATCGGCAAAACTATTGGGCACATCAAAACGGCCATGATCCACAGGACGGTGGGTACTATCCGGCATATACACCAGCTGGCAGTCCACCCCCAGAAAATCGCTCAGCCATTGACCGGCCTCCTCCCCCATGGAACAGGCCATGCAATCATCGCCCCACACATCCACCGCAACCGTTGCCCCGGAAACTGGCACCAAAGGCAGCTCCAAAGAGGTGCCCCCATTATTCGCAATACTTAGGCGCAACGTACTTCCTAGCGCCACCTGAATTAGGGCCATCTTAGGAAATTTACGCTGGGTCAGAAATTGGCCATGGCGATCGCACACCATCCAACGCCGATCGTGCAACAGCCCTCGCGTCGTTACCTGGGCCTGGTCCAACGACGTACCCGCCGCCGATTTAATTGGATAGGTATGCAAACTACTCAATGTGATCAAAGCCATTACCATTCTCCCAAGGACGGTTATCCTGCCAAAGCACCCCCTGGTTCAACCGCTGTAAAATTATCTATAACATTAAGATAGGACACCAAAATGTAGATTCCCGTGCCAAACAAACGATGGCGGTGCCCCTACAGTTCGACACCACCCCTTTCAACACCCAACTCACAGCAGCGCCATGGATAAACTCTATGCAATGGAAGACGCCCAGAGGATTTTGCAACTTGCGATCGCGCAGGAAACTGAATCGGGTGAACTCTCCCATCAACAGCTGCTAGAAATCGCCGAAGAACTCAACATCAGCCCCGCCACCCTACAAACAGCGGAGCAAGAGTGGCGCATTATGAAAGGGCAAGCCGAAGACCACCATCTTTTCCAAAAGCAGCGCAAGCAAAGACTCCGAAGCCAGCTCATGCGCTATGGCATTGTCATCAGCTTTTTAATTCTGCTCGATTGCGTCACCGTCGGAGGCACCGTCCTGGGTCGCCTCGGCTTTTCCCTCTACGTTGCCCTATTCTGGGGCTTGGGCCTATCCCTCAAAACCTGGCGAACGCTACAAACCTCAGGAGAACGCTATGAACGGGACCTGAACAAATGGCGACGGAAACGCAGTGTGCAACAAACCCTCAACGGTGTGGTCAATCGTTTTTTAGGCTCCGCTTAACCTTCGAACATCCAGCACATTAATCCACTGATCCACCTCCAACACGGCCCTATCCCATGGGTGAATCATAGATCTTGCCTACCGTAGGACCAGTTAGCACGGCGCATTTTAAGCTGACGTAAAGTCCTCCACACAATATTTCTCATCGATATAGCCTGCCATAAATCTTGACAAGACCTACAACCAATGCAGCTCAATGAAAATCATCATCAAACAAGCCGCCTAAACCAAATTCAAGGAACCAATAGTCAGGCTACTTTGTATAAATTTTCCTTGTAGATGCCAAAATCAGTTGCACTTATTGGACAATCCTGCAATGATACGAGACACAAGGTTGGTTGTGTGTTCCTTGGTTTTCACTAAATAGCTGCGGATATGATTGCGTTAGAACTGTCATACCCGCAGCTATTAAGTTTTAAAAGTCGCCATGCGCCAGCCCATGGAAAAATTGCCCCCTGACAGCTCAGCAAACCAGTCATCCCCCCAACGCCGATTTATTCAGGTTTGCCAATATCGCAGCTGTCAACGTTTCAATGCAGAGGCCGTACTCACCGCATTAAAACAGCACACTAGCCCTAACCTGATGGTGGCCGCCAGTTCTTGCCTGGGCCAATGTGGTTCAGGCCCTACCGTGCGAGTGGTACCCGATAATATTTGGTACTGCCGGGTTCACCCCCAAGACGTCGATGAAATCTGCGCGCAACACATCGATCAAGGGAAGCCCGTGAAACGGCTTTTACATCCCAGATTCCACCCCGATTACAACCGACTCCTCCAACGTTTAGAGTCCCAGAACGAAGCACTATAGTCCCCCCACTCCCCCGTCTCTCCCCCCAACTCCATTCTCCAAAAACCCATGAAGTATCTATTCCCCACTGGAGAACCGGAGTATACTAACAGGGTTGCAGCTACAACGCCCCGTGGAACTTTCCTGCAAAAGTGAATACGCCCTCCTCGCCCTGTTAGAACTCAGCCTCAACTACGACAAGGGTGACCCGCTACAAATTCGTCAAATCGCAACCCAACAAGACATTCCCGATCGCTACCTAGAGCAGCTATTAGCCACCCTCCGTCGCGGCGGGTTTGTGAAAAGTCAGCGAGGGGCCAAGGGTGGCTACTTACTCGCTCAAGCCCCATGGAATGTCATCCTGCTCGACGTTGTGAATTGTATCGAAGGTCTAGAAAAGAAGGACAATGGAAGCGATGCTGTACTGACAACGGAGCGACAGGTGGTCCGGGGGGTCTGGCAAGAGGTTCAGACAGCAGCTAGAGGTGTGCTATCTGCCCATACCCTGCAAGACTTAGTGGAGCAGTGCAATGCTAAGCACCAAGTCGATTTGATGTATTACATTTAGCGCATCGGGAAATGGCTGGCCATGCGGATCGCCCAAAACATTACTGAACTAGTGGGTCGTACCCCCCTAGTAAAACTTAATCGCATTCCTCAAAGTGAGGGCTGTGTCGCCCAAATCGTCCTCAAGTTGGAGGGCATGAATCCGTCCGCTTCAGTCAAGGATAGGATTGGCGTCAATATGATTGCCACCGCTGAAGCTGCGGGCAAAATCGAGCCTGGTAAAACCACACTGGTGGAACCCACCTCCGGCAATACGGGCATTGCCCTAGCGATGATATCGGCAGCCAAGGGCTATCGGTTAATTTTAACCATGCCAGAAACCATGAGTGCCGAACGGCGAGCCATGCTGCGGGCCTATGGCGCCGAGTTAGAACTCACCCCTGGCAATGAGGGCATGGCGGGCTGCATTCAACGAGCCCAGCAGATCGTAGCCTCCACCCCCAATGCCTACATGCTGCAACAGTTTAGCAACCCAGCCAATCCAGACATGCACCGTCACACCACGGCGGCGGAAATCTGGCAGGACACCGACGGCCAGGTGGACTTTTTAGTATCCGGCGTAGGCACCGGCGGCACGATCACCGGCATTAGTGAGATATTGAAACACCACAAGGCTACGTTTAAAGCCATCGCCGTCGAACCCTCCAACAGTCAAGTTCTAACGGGAGGCAAACCAGGTCCCCATAAAATTCAAGGAATTGGGGCTGGCTTTGTACCGGAAGTCTTACAGGTAAAGCTGATTGACGAAGTGATTGCCGTCAGTGACGAGGATGCGATTTCCTTTGGTCGGCGGCTGGCTAAAGAGGAAGGTATTTTATCGGGAATTTCTAGCGGTGCAGCCCTATGCGCAGCCATTGGGGTGGGTCGTCGGCCTGAAAATGCAGACAAATTAATCGTGGTCATTCAACCTAGCTTTGGTGAACGCTATCTCAGTACTCCCCTCTTTCAAGATCCCGTCCATTAGGGGTGAAAACTTAGTTATAAATAATGCTGGACAAGCAGCACTTGCAGC
>CALHGI010000402.1 GCA_938029995.1 uncultured cyanobacterium
AAGGATAACTGGTATCCCCTGGGCTACCGCGATGGCACCGGCGAACTGAAGGGGTTTGAAATTGATCTAGCCCGGCGACAAGCATTAGACCTATTGGGGGATGAAACCGCTGTGGAGTTACGCCCGGTGAGTAACGGGGAGCGGCTCAATAGTGTGGTCAATGGGGAGGTGGATATTGCGATCGCAGCCATCACAGTCACCCCCCAACGTCAGCGCATCACCAGCTTTAGCCTGCCCTACTATCTAGACGGCACCGGGTTTATTACCACATCGTCCCAAGTGCGCCAGCTTGACGATTTAAACCAAATTGCCGTCCTCCAAGATTCCAGCACCCTAGTCCATGTTCGCCATCAACTCCCCAACGCCAGACTAGTCATGGTGTCCTCCTATGAAGAGGCCATTACGGAACTGGAACGGGGGCAGGTGGATGCCTTTGCTGGCGATGCGTCATTACTAACGGGCTGGCAACAGCAAAATAGTCGTTACCAGCTCCTAGATGAGGTGATTTCTGTGGAGCCCATTGCGATCTCAATCCCCAAAGGAACTCAGCACAGCGAGTTACGCCAAACCATCAACCAGGCAATACGCCAATGGGATGACGAAGGTTGGTTACAAGATCGGGCTGTCCACTGGGGACTACGGTAGCTACCATGGGAGAATATTCCAGACCACTGTACGCACCAACCGATTAAGCGAGTTCATGGAAAATAGCACCCTGTTTTTGACGTACCTTGGCATTTTGCTAACGCTGCTAGGACTGTCAGCCTTTTTCATCATCCGTCAGGTCTTCAAGACTCGACGAATTGAAACTACATTAGACCGTCTGCAAAATAAACTCGCCAAAGAAAAAGGTACCGCCCAAGAATATTACGAGCTTGGCAGCTTACTGCTAGATAAAAAGCTCTTTTCCCAATCCGCTCTCTACATGCAACAAGCCCTAAAAGCCCTCACAGAAGAAGAAGAAGAAGAAAACGCACCGCTCATTTTCAACGCCCTGGGATATTCCTACTTTGCCCAAGGCCAATTCGACCTAGCCATTCGCCAATACAAATCAGCCATCAAAATCACCCCAGGCTACGTCACCGCGCTGAACAACCTGGGCCATAGCTACGAAAAGAAGCAACTGACTGTGCAAGCCTTAGAAAGCTACGAACAGGCCCTAAAAGTGGAACCCGATAACATGACCGCTAAGCGACGGGCCCAATCCCTACGTAAGCGCGTGGCGATCCCCATGAACGTACAGCAGTGATCCCCACCCAGCCATGCTGGGGTAAATGCAAACTACTGGTAAGACAATGCCTGATCGTCGATCTGCAGGACCCATCTGTAGGAACCATCAGACATTGTCCTTTGCTCGCCTATACAGCAGCTAGCTCAGGGGTTTCCTGTGCCTTAGAAGCTACGGGCTCAGACGGGTCTTCGCAATAAACTTCAGCCGAGTTATTGGGGCTCTCGATGAGCTTTACCTTGTGAAGACTAGCTCCAATTTGCTTAATGGGCTCACGGAGCAAGTCGCGAATGTGTACCGCAATATTTTCGGCCGTGGGCACCACCTCAGCAAAGTAGGGAATATCCTTATTCAAAAAGGTGTGGTCAAAGGGTTTCACCACATGAGCATCAACCGCATTCTGGAACTCCACTAGGTCAGCAATCATGCCCGTACGTGGGTCCATTTCACCCTTGATGGTCACCTCCAGATGATAGTTATGGCCATGGCCATTCACCCGGGCACAAAGGCCATAAATTTCGCTGTTTTGCTCCAGCGTTAATGTGGGCAGTGCCAAACGATGGGCAGCACTGAAATGGGTGGAAATAGACAAATAAGCTTCCATGGCGTTTCCTTGATAATCGGCCCAGAGGGTAGACGTTTCAAACAGTTGGACATTGGTAATTGGCAAATGGGGTGCCAGTCGCCGCCAAATTGCCCGGGCAATGTTTTCGGTGGTGGTCAGCCCGGCCTCGGGTCGATCAATCTGAAACTCAGGCCAAGCATCGTTCAAATATGAAAAGTCCAACTGACTAATCACTTCGCGCTTGATGACCTTTTTGACGTCAGACAGGTTGAGCACCATGCCGTACTCGTCGAGTTCCCCTTCCATGGAGACAAATAACTCATAATTGTGACCATGGCCCGGCGCACGGGTACACAGGCCAAATTTGACCTGATTTTCATCGTCACTCAGCTCCGGCAGCCAATAACGATGGCTGGCAGAGAACTGAGCCCGACGGTTAATGATGCATTTCATAGAGATACCAAAAACAGCAAATCAAATATTAATTTTTGCTAACATGTTTCCTCTTAGCATAGACCATCAATCAAGCATGGTGATGAGCAATATCCCTGGGCTTCCCTTGGAGAGAGACAGCTGCCAAAGAATTCAATTCCGGCCCACAGCCTGCTGTAAGCCGCGACCGTCCGCAACACAAGTCATGAAGTTTTGACACACTTTTGTCCGTCATTAAGAGCAAAAATATAGCAAACCCTTCATAAATCGACTGTTCAGGGTTTCTAATGGAAAATATCAGCAGTTGCTAACTTCAGTTGAAAACGGTAAAAATAGATACAGAACACATCCTCGTTCATCTCCAAAACTTCGTCCTTTGTTGGGCGACGAGACGGAAGTAGGGCAACGTCATGCATCTTTTTTCATAGGGTGTCCGCGCGGCTCGAAGGAACGCACTAATTCCTATTAGTAGTGCTCATTCAGGAGGAGACACACCTATGAAACTTACCTACCGTGGTGTCGAGTACGACCACAACCCGCCAATGCTAGAGGTTTCTGAAAGCGAAATTCTTTGCAATTACCGTGGCCGGAGCCATAACTACAGTTATGTGCGCCATGTTCCCTTTCCCCAGCCTCAATCCGTTTTAGTTTATCGCGGTGCTGCTTACCAAACTAACCGCCATGGACAGCGTCAGACGGTTGAAAAGGCTCCATTCAAGTCAGTATTTTCAGCATTTCAGCGTAAATTGGCAGAACTCACTCCACTGATGGATGAGCGTCGCCAGCTATTGCATGAGTCTGCTCTGAGTCATAGCGAGAGTATTCAACGCTCCTTAGAGCATCGAATTTCGGTAGCCCGTGAGCAAGGGAACATCAACTTGTTGCAGCAGCTAGAGGATGAAATGCGCCAAATGGCTTAGGACTCTCTGGTTAACTAGCAGGTTTAACCCCTAGTGATTGAATAAATTACCTCACAAACAAAAAGGAGAAGCTGATTAGCTTCTCCTTTTTGTTTGTACCCATGATGTTTCACAATAAGTCTGGAAGTCTGGACTCGTACCCGGCATCCAATCTTATTTCTTGGGGTGTTATGGGGTTATTTGACCAGGTTTTTGACCCGTTGCCAGAGTCGCGTTCCCTGACGCCAGCAGAAGCGCTGGCAGCGATTTGTTTGGTTGCGATCGCAGCCGATGGCTACCTCTCCGATCAAGAAGGCAGAGAAATGGACATGCTGCTCAGCCGTATGCGGCTGTTCAAAAGCTACTCCAGTGAAATGGTTGACCGCATGAAAGATGGCTTGCTACAGCAGCTACAGCAGCATGGGCCCAGCAGATTAGTGGAAGCCGCCAATACTACCCTACCGGTTGAACTAAAGCCCACCGCCTTTGCCCTCGCCACCGACTTAGTCCTAGCCGACGGCAACGTTACCCCCCAGGAGCAAGCGTTTCTTGACGACCTCTACCGAATTTTAGACATCCCCAGCGATCTCGCCCTGACCATTGTTGAAGTCATGACGATTAAAAATAGAGGGTAGAAGCATCTACAGACTTGAACCAGACCGTGGTTTAGCAACAGTGAAGCCGTTGCTGATGTAGGGGATGAACCGATCTGGAAATGACGCAATACATCCGAATTTCGCAGATCAAATCATACCGAGGATCAGCAGCGCCACAGTGAAATCTTTACTTCAGTAAAGGCTAAACCGCAAGTTCTAATAAATACGAGATAATAGAACTCACCACTGACCCACTATACAATCCTCCAAAATCTCTATGACTGCGGCAATATCAGCACCCCCCAAGCGGATGGATGACTCCAAACACGGATTGCCCGTAACTATCATTACCGGCTTTTTGGGTAGCGGCAAAACAACCCTACTCAACCACATATTGACCAACCAAGAGGGTCTAAAAACAGCCGTTTTGGTCAATGAGTTTGGTGAAATCGGCATTGATAACGACTTGCTTATCACCACCGGTGACGACGACACCATGGTGGAGTTAAGCAATGGCTGCATTTGCTGCACCATCAACAACGACCTACTAGAAGCCGTTTATAAAGTCCTAGAGCGTAAGGACAAAATTGACTACCTAGTCGTAGAAACCACTGGATTAGCCGACCCTTTACCGGTCGCCCTCACCTTTTTAGGCACCGAGCTGCGGGATCTAACTCGACTAGATTCCATTGTCACCCTGGTGGATTCAGAGAACTACAGTGTCGATTTATTCAATAGCCAAGCGGCTCACAACCAGATTGCCTACGGCGATATTATTCTGCTCAACAAGACAGATCTAGTAGACGAGGGGGATGTAGACCTATTAGAAGTCAAAGTTCGTGACATCAAGGAAGGGGCTCGCATTCTGCGCACAACCCAATCTCAGGTGCCACTGCCACTAATTTTGAGCGTGGGTCTGTTTGAGTCCGACCAGTACTTTGACACCCCAAAACAAGAGTCCCACGACCACTCCGATTGTGACCATGACCACGGCCATTGCGAGCATGACGACCACGAGCATGGCCAAACAAACAAACAAACAGAGCACCAGCACACAGGGCACGACCACCACGACCACCACGACCACTCCGATTGTGACCATGACCACGGCCACTGTGAGCATGACGACCACGAGCATGGCCACTCCCATTTAGACGTCGACGGTTTCACATCAATTTCCTTTGATCGAGATCAACCCTTAGCAATTCGCAAGTTTCAACATTTCTTAGATAACAAGCTGCCCGATAACGTCTTTCGCGCTAAGGGCATTTTGTGGTTCGACGAAAGCGAAAAACGCCATATCTTCCACCTCAGCGGCAAACGATTTTCCCTAGAAGACGAGGAATGGAACAATCGTCCCCAGAAAACCCAACTAGTCCTAATTGGACAGAATCTGGACCATGAGTTTTTAGAAACTGAAATCGAAAAATGCTTTTGCCTAGAATCGAAGCAAAATCGTGGCAAGGGTTTTGGTAGCTAGTGCGCGTTGTCATTCAACGGGTCACAGCCTCCCAAGTCGTTGTAGACGGAGAAGTGGTGGGCCGCATTGGTCGAGGACTCACCCTACTGGTGGGGTTTGCCGCCACCGATACAGACGTCGAACTCGCCTGGATGGCACAAAAGTGCCTAGGATTAAGGCTTTTTCCAGCAACTGACTCAGATCGGTTTGACCTGTCAGTTCAAGATATCCAAGGAGCCCTACTGGTCATTAGTCAGTTCACGCTCTATGGTGATTGCAACAAAGGACGACGCCCATCATTTCACCAGGCTGCCCCGCCATCCCAAGCAATAGAGCTATATCAACGGTTTGTAGCTCAATTACAGGAAAGTAACCTACAGGTGGAAACAGGCCGATTTGGAGCCACCATGCAGGTCTCGATTGAAAATGATGGCCCAGTCACCCTAGTGTTAGATCGAAATGCCGGGTAGTCTAAATTTGAACCAAGGGCAACCTGGCCCATAAAGAACTGCAGATATTCTCTAGTCACAAGAATGAGCCCACAAGCCATCTAGAGAGTGTGACACTTTATTTTCTTTTTAGGCGGCTGTGCAGGTTCCGGTTTCCCTTGATAAAGTAAAGAAACATTAAGAAAGCTAGCCAGTTTCTATTCAGCACAGCTTAATCCAGCAACTTTCATCGAAACGATCCAGGAATACGCCTATCCCAGGTCCACTTATGCCACACGTTATTAACCAGATGACCTCGTTACGCAGACCTTCTAAGCAGGTTTTATTCTGTGATTTTGATGGCCCGATTGTGGACGTTTCAGAACGCTACTATCGCACCTATAGGCTAGGCCTTTCAACACTGCAGGCTAGTTATAAAAAACACCACTCTGAAGCATTACCACTGCAAATCCTTTCAAAAAACCAGTTTTGGTGGATGAAACGCAACCGTGTCGCCGATACTGACATTGCGATTCGTTCTGGTGTCCCAACAGACTTAGTAGACGTCCTACTCCAACAGGTCCAGAGCATCGTCAATCATCCCCACTTACTACAATGGGATACCCTGCAGCCCGGAGCTGACACCGCAATCCATCAGCTCAAACGCATGGGTATACGCTTAGTATTAGTCACCCTCCGCCACCCACGGCAGGTACAAGCCTTCCTACAAGCCAACGATCTCAGTCAATATATTGATGAAATCTTCGGTGCAACGGATATCAATGCAGCCCATCTCAACCGCACTGAGCAAAAAGTATCCCTTTTAAAGCGCGCTATTGAAGAACAGAAAGTTCAGGGATATCAAACCTTTCCCACTTGCATGATCGGCGATACTGAAGCCGACATCATTGCAGGACAGCAGGCAAAAATTACCACCGTAGCGCTTACTAACGGCATTCGTAGTAACGAATATCTGAAACGCTATCAGCCAACGACTATCGAGTCGACCCTGCTGAAAGCAGTCCAAAGCCAAAACATAATCCAAGTTCTACAGACAGCTTAGGAAACCCTTCAAAACAACTGAGCCTTAATCCCATGGCTCAACATCATGTATCAGTAGTGTGATGCCTACGGCTGACTAGCCTTTCCACCAGCGATGCAGGGGATAATATAAGGCCGGCGTCCACAAACTACTCAAGATGGCCGAGCTCAGGGCAACCCGCTGATGAGTCCGCCAAATTTGCCAAAGATTCAAGTAGGGCGAATTGGGCCACAGCAAATGACGAAAGCTCATTTGCAACGCGATGACCGTGGCACTAATCACCGCCATGCCAAAAACAATGAATGCCACCAACACTACATTTTCCTGGATAATCCGCTGACGCTGTAGACGCGCCGTTAGCATGCCGACCACCATGAG
>CALHGI010000403.1 GCA_938029995.1 uncultured cyanobacterium
AAAAACCAACAATGGTGAGCAACGCCACAATAAACAGACTGTCTGCTTCGTAGCCTAGGGTCAGTCCCAAAATCGAGAATATACCCAAGGTAATAATGACGTCGTGCATCAGGGCCAATAGGGCCAGTAGGGCATAGTCAAATTTAAACCGCAGACTTAAGTAGATGGTGATGCCAGCAAAGGCCACCAGCAGGGATAGCAGACCGGCGATTAGCAGCTGTTTCCCTAGGGTGGGGCCGACCACATCGATTTTAGATGCGCTGGGATCGACTTGCCCCAGAATTTCGCTTAGGGCGGTGCGGAGACTGGTTTGTTCGTCTACATCTAGGGTGCGGGTACGGATGGAAATACCTTGCCCAGAGTCGCCCACTAGTTGTACGCTGCCGCCTTCTAATCCTTGGTCATTCAAGATTTCTCGGATATCGGCAATGTCGATGGGACTGTCGCAGGCTGCGGCCTCGTCACAGTTTCGTTCTATCTGTAGGCGAGTTCCGCCAATAAAGTCGAGGCCAGGCCTCACCGGTCCATTGAACTGGGACCAGGACAATGCCATGGACGCAATGCTAATAACAATTAGGAGACCGGACGTGATCCACCAGATACCCCGTTGTTTGACGACGTTCAGTTTCATGGTTGGGACGGTTGCGAAGTAGAGGGCAAATCGGCGGCCAGGCTAGGGTCAAAGTAGCCCACCTTGCGAAATTGTGGAAAGCTGATCACGAAAAATAGCAAATTACGGGTGCAGGTGAAGGCGGTAAATATGCTGACGGCGACGCCCACCGCTAGGGTGAGGGCAAATCCTTTGACCAGGCCAGCGCCAAAGGTAAATAGGGCGGCGCAGGCAATTAGGGTAGTGACGTTACTGTCGAGAATACTGGAGAATGCTCGGTAAAAACCTGATTCTACGGAGCGGTAGAGGGTTTTTCCGGCCCGCAGTTCCTCTCGGGTGCGCTCGAAAATAAGTACGTTGGCATCCACCGCCATGCCGATACTGAGGATAAAGCCCGCAATGCCAGGGAGGGTCATGGTCACTCCCAAAATGTTGTAGACGGCCCAGGTGAGTAGGGCGTATACCACTAGGGCGACGTCGGCCAGGATGCCGGGCAGACGATAGTAAACCGCCATGAAAACTAGCACCAGTCCGAGGCCGATAATACCGGCGTAGAGGCTGCGTTGAATGCTGTCGCGCCCTAGGGTGGCGCCGACGGTCCGATTTTCAACTACTTCCACGGGTACGGGCAAGGCACCCCCTCGCAGTTGAATTTCTAAATCTTTGGATGACTCGGCGTTAAAGTTGCCGGAGATAACGGCGCTACCGCCTGTGATACCGGTGGAGGCGTATTCTACGTCGACGGTGGGGGCGCTAATCAGGCGCTGATCTAGGAAAATCCCTAGGGTGCGACCGGTGCCGGCAATGTTGCGGGTCAGTTCCGAAAACATGGTGGCCCCTTCGGTGGTGAAGTCGATCACCACTTCCCATGATTGGGCTGTGGTGCCCCTGGGGCGAGCGATGGCATCCTCCAGCTTTTCTCCCGTTAGGTCGCTGGTGTCAAACAGGTCACCGAGGGTTTCACGACTGGCCTGGAGATCGGCTGTGATCTTTTCTAGTTCGGCCGTGTCTTCTTCTGAGCGGGTATCGCTGTTGGTGGCTAGTAGCCGAGCCTGTTGGAGTTCTTGCTGGCTGACGATTTGGGCAACGGCTTGGAACTGGCCTTCTGTGCCTTGTTTCTGGGGCCGAAACTCAAGCTGGGCCGTGCCGCCTAATACTCGTTGGGCCTGGGCTGGGTCGCTGACGCCAGGGAGTTGGATTAGGAGCTGGTCTTGGCCAGAGCTTTGGACAATGGCTTCGGATACCCCTAGGCCGTTGACCCGGTTTTCGATCACCCGTTGGACGGCCTCTAATTCCCGTTCCGAAATGGTGGTGATCTTTTCGTTGGGGAGGACCTGGAGGGTGAGCTGGGACCCCCCCCGTAGGTCTAAGCCTAGTTGGGTGGGGAGTTGCACAATGGTAAAGATGGCTGCGATCGCAAGTCCCACAATAACCACTAACATCGAGCGTTGTTTACCCATGGCCCTTCTCCGTACTATCCATACACTGGTCCCTACGCGACTTAGCTATCCAACAGAACATCCTATTATAGGTTGCCGTCATTGCCCCCACGATTCCCCTCCTAGCAATAAAAAAGCAC
Source organism: uncultured cyanobacterium (assembly GCA_938029995.1). Taxonomy (GTDB): domain Bacteria; phylum Cyanobacteriota; class Cyanobacteriia; order Phormidesmidales; family Phormidesmidaceae; genus Leptothoe. The sequence continues at coordinate 2,190 of CALHGI010000403.1, forward strand.
AGAGGATCGCCCCCTATGCCTTTAATCAATGTCATCAGAACGGTTCGGTTGTGCAGGTTAGGGAGAGCCTTTATGCCTGTATAGCCCTGCGGGCATGGCTGGCCCTAGCACTCCCTAACCCAACCCTCCATTCCAACAAAACCTTAGCCCCTACAACCCACTAAACCCGGGCCAGCATCATTTTTTCCACGGCCTCAACAATTTGCTTCGGCTGCACAATGGTCAAACTTTCTAAGCGACCATTGTAGGGGGTGGGAATGTCCTGGGAGGACAGGCGCATCACCGGAGCATCGAGCTCATCAAAAAAGCGATCATTGATGGAGGCGATAATCTCCGCCGCAATGCCACCGGTGCGCATGCATTCTTCCACAATAATCACCTTGTGGGTTTTGCGAATGGACGCGCCAATGGTGTCATAGTCAATGGGCTTCAAGGAGATCAGATCAATCACCTCTGGATCAAAGCCCTGGGCTTCAATCCCCTTGACCGCCTGGAGCACATGGTGACGCATGCGGGAGTAAGTAAGGATGGTCACATCCTTACCAGGGCGCACCACATCCGCTTTATCCAAGGGAACTAAGTATTCATCACTGGGCAGATCTTCCTTGAGGTTGTACAGCAGTACATGCTCAAAAAAGAGCACCGGGTTTTTATCGCGAATGGCCGACTTGAGCAACCCCTTGGCGTTGTAAGGCGTGGAGCAGGCCACAATCTTGAGCCCAGGAACTGCCTGAAAATAAGCCTCCAGACGTTGGGAGTGCTCCGCCCCCAGCTGACGACCCACCCCACCAGGGCCACGGATAACCATGGGGATATGGTAGTTGCCAC
>CALHGI010000404.1 GCA_938029995.1 uncultured cyanobacterium
TATATTTAATTAAGGGAGGATATCGGAGCGTTGCTAGTGATCTAAATGGCCAATGGCTCAACCGATGTTTGTGTCGCTGAATCAATCAGGTCAAGGTGGCTGATATTAAGCCCCTGACGGCGGGCAATGACCTAAGGAAGACAAAAAGAACGTGTCACCGAGGGAAACTCTGGGGTTGCTGACCATCAGAATGGTTTTACCTGAGAAATCCCGATTTACTACATTTCAACCGGTGGCGATACATACCCGAAATCTGCAATGGCGCAAATCTTACCGTGGAGTCTGTTAGGCTTGCTCCATTGAGGGCATCTTGAAATTGCAGGAAATCATAACTTATAATGCTGTCCAAGCAAGTGGATCAACCGATGCTTTCGAGTCAATGAATCCAAACAACACTGCTTTACTATTAATCGGATTTCAAAACGACTATTATGCCCCAGACGGGATTCTGAACGGAGTCGTGGAGGCGTCTGCTAAAGCTAGTAATACTGTTAGTAATACTATTGAGCTAATACAACGATTGGTTGAGACACCGGTTTTGATTATTTCTGCTCCGATTTTCTTTACGAAAAATTACGAAGAGCTGGTTGACCCGGTCGGGATTTTAAATACCATTAAGGAGGTGGGTGCTTTTCAAGCCTGTGGGAAGGGTTCTAAAACCATTGAAGAGTTGCGTCCTTTTCAAGATAGGATTCTAGAAGTGCCTGGGAAACGAGGCTTAAATGCCTTTGTGAACACGAACTTGGCTGGTGTGCTACATCAAAGAAGTATTCAACATTTGGTTCTAGCGGGTGCCGTTACGTCTATTTGTATCGATTCTACTGGACGGTCGGCCTACGAGCAGGGTTACCAAGTATCGGTGTTGAGCGACTGTATTTCTGCTCGCACCGTATTTGAGCAGGAATTTTATATTGAAAATGTTTTTCCTCTGTATGCAAAGACCCTGAAGTCAGTAGAGTTGTTAGAACAGTTAGACCTAGGGCGATGTGATCAGCCTGCGTGATAAACCCATGCAAGAGTACGATGCTACCAATGAGTTACATACGCAGATTCAATATCGGTTAATTGAAAAGCTAACTGAATCAGAGCGTCGGTATCGTGAGTTGGTGGAAAGCTTACGCGAAATTGTATTTGAGTGCGATCGCAACGGCTGTCTTATCTTCCTAAATAAAGCCTGGACCGAAATCCTAGGATATTCGAAGCAAGTAGCCCTAGGCCAGCCCCTAGGCAACTTTATCCTAGAAGCCGACAGGGACGCATGGCAGTCCGCTTTGCAGCACCACATAGAAGACGATTTAGAACTTCGTTTTGCCCATCAATCAGGAACGATCCTGTGGTTGGAACTGGCCCTGCGGTTTAGTCAAGATAACAAAATTACCGGTTCCCTCAATAATATTACGCAGCGAAAAAAGGCTGAAACCCTTCTCATGCAAGCCAATGAGCAACTTGAGAACAGGGTAAAAACTCGAACCCACGAGCTGAGCCAAACCAATGAACAACTGGTTACAACCTTGAAGCAACTTCAGCAAGCCCAGGGATGGTTGATACAACAGGAGAAAATGTCTAGCTTAGGGCAGCTGGTGGCCGGTGTAGCCCATGAAATCAATAATCCAGTCAGCTTTATCCATGGGAACCTAGACCATATTCAAGACTATATTCAAGATCTGATCAGGCTGGTGAAACAGTATCAGAAACACTATTCCCGTCCGGCTGAGGAAATTCAGGCGGAAGCTGCCAGAATTGATCTTGATTTTATTTTAGAAGACTTACCCAAGGTTTTATCGTCGATGCAAATGGGGAGCGATCGCATCTGCGAAATAGTCTTATCCTTGCGTAATTTTTCACGTTTGAATGAATCTGAAATCAAAGCGGTCAATATTCATCGGGGGCTAGACAATACCCTTACCATCCTTAACCATCGACTTAAGGCCAGTGCACAACGACCGGCCATTAAGGTGCTTAAGGATTACTCAGATAGCCTGCCCCTAGTGGAATGCTATGCCGGTCTGTTGAACCAGGTTTTTATGAATGTTTTGGCCAATGCCATTGAAGCCATCGACGAAATAGGGCGCAGGGATACGACTCAGGACTGGGGTGAAGGGGTGGGAGAAATCACATTAACAACCACCCTGATCGATCATCAATGGGCCCAAATTTCGATTAAAGATACGGGGGCTGGGATAGGTTCAGATGTTCATCACCAGATCTTCAATCCGTTTTTTACGACTAAACCCGTTGGCAAGGGCACTGGCATGGGATTGGCCATCAGCTATCAAATTGTGACGGAACGCCATGGTGGAAAGTTGGAGTGTTTTTCTGTTCCGGAGAAAGGAACGGACTTTGTTATCCAGATTCCGCTTCAACAGCCTGCTGTCTGAGGTGGCACTGATCGTTCTCCTCTAGACCAGTCCCTATGGACTCGTTGAAAGCGTTAGGTGGTAATGGCTATGTCAGCAAAAAACCGCTGAATACATTCAGCGGTTTTCCATACAGTCAGCAGTTTGCTGGGGTTATTTTTTGCGGCGAGTGGCCATCATTGCCCCTAGACCCGCTAGCACACAGGCCGCTGTGGTTGTGGGTTCAGGCACTTGAATGGGAATCTCATCAGGCTCGGTAATGGGTGGTTCGATGACCGGCGGCTCAACCACAGGCGGTTCAGTTACCGGCGGTTCAACCACGGGAGGCTCAACCACAGGTGGTTCAACCACAGGCGGCTCAGTTACCGGCGGTTCAACCACGGGTGGCTCAACCACGGG
>CALHGI010000405.1 GCA_938029995.1 uncultured cyanobacterium
ATAAGCAACAAAATTCCTATTTTAAAATATTGCAATTGTTTCACCCAATACCGGTGTTAGGGGGTAAGACAGTGTTTGCAATAGCTTGATGGTTATTATATCTACAGCTAGAACACTTGTCGGGGCATTACTCAATGTCGAGATAAAACATATCGCAATAGATACTTCTCCAAACTTGAGATAGGAGAACAATCAAATTATTTTATTGCTCTAAAGTCAATGCTATTTAAAATTTTCCAGCTAGATCAACAGTACTGAAAAACCGTTAGTTAAAAATGTACTGATGAAAAGCAATGTACATCAGTACGAAAGCTTCCGATTTCCTTTAAGGAAGTTGAAACAGCATTTTTCTTTCACTATTTTTAATTGAAATCAAGATTTCAAGTCTAAATGCCAACAAAAAAAGGGTCAAACATCGTCTTAACTGCAACTTCCCAGAAGTTAGCTCAGTCTATGGACTTGTCATCCACCAAATCAAATTCTAGGCAGCCTCAAAATAAGGTGAGGGCAAAGTAGGATAAACGCGAAAGACATGCTGAAATACATCCTCGACTCTATCCTGGACATCATCGTCGGTGTAGCTATCGACGGGTAGACCCCAAAGGAAGTCGTGGATGGTTATTTTGACCCCGTCGCGGGTGGCTTCCTTGTCTTTCCATTGGTGGATATTTAATTTCTCACTTTTCAGATGTTGTAGCAATTCCACAGCGACTTGTTTGATGCGTTTAATATCGGCAGGTTTTAGATCAGGCTTCATCAGTAGGTCATAGATGGCCAAAGACTCTGGATCGAGCCCTTCACGAATATGTCGTTTTTCCTCTTCATCCAGACCTTGGACGAGCTTCATTAAGGCTTCAAACGTGGCCTCAATCGTAAATCGGTCTTTTTCGTCGTTGTATTCAGCAACAATTTCTTCGTAGCGTTGCTGGAAATCAGTTCGCAGTGGGTTTTGAGCGAGTAGGCGCTGGAGTTGAGTGTCAATTGCCTGCCTTAGGTTTTGAACAGTGGTGCGTTGAGTTGAACTGCGGGCAAACTCAGCTCGCAACCGCTCAAAATCAATTTGGCTTATGTCGTATAGGGTTGCATCCTCAGTGTCTTCTGCGGATTGCACAACAATGGCGTCATCCACAATCTCATGGAGCTGCCGGATAATCTCGGAAATGTCGGCTTGTTCGCGATCCTTTAGCAGAGACTTATAGATAATATTGATAGCATCGCGGTCTTGGCGATAGGTGTTAACGCTGCGATGGTTAATGCAAGCTTTGAATTTCTTGAACACCTGGCGGCACATAATCTCAAAATGCTTGCGAGTTTCATCATTCTGATTGGCCGCTTCTTTAGCCGCATTGATAGCCCTAATGCGATCAAATCCACTGGCCCCAGTGATGGCTTCTAAAGTGGCATTGTGTTTACTTAAGAAGGTTCGCACTAATAAGATCGCCTCGGCCAATTCTTCTAGGAGTTCTTCCTCGGGTTTGGCTGGGTCAATCTCCTGATTACCACCTGGGCCACCGTGGCTAATATCAGCGTGGCCTGCAAAGGTGGCCAATGCCCGTCTCAGATTTTTAAGGATGCCGCAATAGTCAATAATCAGACCATTATTTTTGCCTTCAAAGACTCGGTTGGCGCGGGCGATCGCCTGCATCAGTGTATGGGCTTTGAGGGGCTTGTCCAGGTAGAGATGGCTAAGGCTGGGGCAATCAAATCCCGTCAGCCACATGGCACAGACAATCGCAATTCGATAGGGATGCTCTGGTTGCTTAAATGCCAACTCTAGGTCAATGCGTTTACCTTCTTCGAGCTCAAAGCCTTCCTTGATTAATTGTCGGTGGGGTTCAATGTCTAAGCCTCTGTTTCGGAACTTTTCGACTTCACCCTGCTCTTCGCTGATCACCACAGCGGCAAGGGTCTCTTTCATCCATTCAATTTGGCGTCGCTGGTAGATCTCTGCTTGCTCATCACTGGCAAAAGATAGGGCAGCTTCCAGCTCTTGAATCTTGAGTTGCCAATGTTTGAGAATCAGGCCATGCATCTTGACACAGGTGGGTTTGTCCAGGCAAACAAACATGGCTTTCCCAGACTCCCAGGCCTTGGCGTAGTGGTTGACGAAGTCAGCAGCAATCGGTTCTAGGTGAGTGTCGGCGGTCACGATGTGATAGTCACGCCTTAGATCTCTTTCAAGGCGCTGGTGCACATCGACATCTTCGATTTCCAGCTCTTCTATCTTGGCGGCGATCCGTTCGTTGACATCATTGGTGGCAATGTCTAATCGGTCACCCCGAGCGTCGTAATAGAGGGGAACTGTGGCTTTGTCCTCTACGGCTCGTTGGAAATCGTAGGTGGAGATATAGTCCCCAAACACCCTGCGGGTGATTTCGTCATCTTGAAATAGCGGGGTGCCGGTAAAGCCGATATAACTAGCGTTGGGTAAGGCATTGCGCATATTGAGAGACAGGTCACCATACTGAGTGCGGTGGGCTTCATCCGTCACCACAATGATGTCATCGCGGGAGTTATAGGGCTTGTCTGGATCAACAATCTGGTTAAATTTTTGCACTAGGGTGAAGATGTAGGCCTTGTGTTCTCCCAGGAGTGTCTTGAGGTGCTGACCCGTTCGAGGTCGGCAGGGATCGATATCGTTGTTGACAAGGCCGCATCCGGCAAAGGTTTTGTAGATTTGACTGTCCAAATCGTCTCGGTCTGTACAAACGAGAAAGGTAAATTGTCCGCTCAGTTTCCGGTGGACTTTACGGGTAAAGAACGCCATGGAATAGCTTTTACCTGAACCTTGGGTATGCCAGAAGACGCCTAGTTTACCGTCTCGTTCTTTGCGCGCTTGGACCGCTTCGATGGCTTTGTTTACGCCCAGGTATTGGTGATTGCGGGCCACAATTTTGGTGGTTTTACCGGAGGAGTTATCGAAGAGGATAAAGTTTTCAAACAGATCCATAAAGGTCTGCTTGTTACACACCCCCATCAGCAGAGTTTCCATATTCACCCGGCCTTGTTCATCCTCCGCCAGGCGTTTCCATTCATGAAAAAACTCGAACCGAGTTTTTGGGGAGGCCCCAATTAGGGCATCTATACCGTTGGCAAGAATGATAAAGGCGTTGTGGTGGAACAGATGGGGGACGGTTTCTCGATAATCAGCAAGGTTGCCATCGTAGGCAGCCCGAATATCTTTGTTGACGTTCTTTAGCTCCATAAACAGTAGGGGAATGCCGTTGACGAAGCCCATAACATCGGCGCGGCGGCGGTAGAGTGGACCATGGATCCAAAATTCACGCACTGCGAGGAAGTGGTTGTTGGCAGGATTTTTGTAATCAAAGACTTTGAGACGTTTGGGGACCTGTTCACCTTGGTCGTTGCGACAGCTCACTTGAACGCCTTCTTTGAAGAGTTTGTATTTGTCTTGGTTCGTGGAAATTAAGGTTTGACTGGTGCTGATTTCGGTAATTTGGCGGATGGCGTCCCGGTAGGCTGAAACGGGGAGACCGGGATTAAATTCTCTCAGTTTAGTGTTGAGGTAACGTTTGAGGATGACTTCTTTATCGTTGGTGCGGCCTAGGAGACCGTTATCGCCAAAGGTTTCTTTGTAAGCGTAGATGCTTTCCCAGCCGAGGCAATCGCGGAGGTAGTCAGCGGTGGTTTGTTGGACGAGATTGTCTTCGTTATATTGGCTCATACGGTTATTTCTCCGTTCATGAGACGAGGGAGGAGGAGGTCTCTGGCTTCAGCAAGCCTCAGATTAGTACACAGCAGATTTTGGCATTGTGTGTTTAAATCTCCTACAAACTCATCAAACTTTTTCAAAAGAGCACTCTTGTTGTACGGGGGGGAAAGGGGTTTATATGAGAGGATTTTTTTGGGGGAAGTATGTTTGACTGAAGTCCCGGAAGCAGAACCCTGAACGTAGCTTCTGTATCGAAAATCCTTAAACATCTCGCATAGAAAAAATCGATAAAAAGGCATGCCTTCTTTGGGATTAACTTTGCCCAGCCGCTGATTATGTAAGAACAGCAGGTCATTTAGTTCTGGCACTAATAAGGGGTAGCCTAACGTGTCGCTTGATTTACTCAGATCTGTCATCGTGATAAGCAAGTCGTCTTTTCCTAAAACAAACTCCTCACTTAAAGAGGCTTCTTCAGAGTAGTACTTTAATTTTTCAATCTTTATACCCCCACCTACTTTAAAGTTTCCTGGTGTTAATAGAATTCGAGAAGTTGGTTCCTCCATGAAGAATTCACCTTTAAAGGCGAATCCATGCTTAATCGAAATGATGGAATTTAGATCCAGAGGCTCCCAGCCGTCTGGTACGCCATCCACAATTTGTACATGCTCATGCCCTGGGAAGCGCAGATGAACAAACCATTCCTTGTAGAGAAGACGAGCGGACTGCTCTAGTAGCTGAATTCGGCGGCGGTTGTTTTCGATGAGGTCATCATATGAAGAAAGTATGTTAGCAATACGCTCTTGGAGTGGAATAGAAGGAAACTTAATTTCAACCTTGGCTAAATTTTGTCGAGGAAGGTGTTTTATTGTTGCCCCCGTAAAAAGTGGTGCAAAGCCCCCACTTTTGCCCATATGAAGGAATGAGTAGTATAAGAACCGGTAGTCTAGAGATTCATTGGGCCTAATTCGATGTAAAGCCTTCTGAATCATCATTCCTGGTTTTTGTTCTTTCCAAATTGCACATCTGCCTGGTTCACCTCCTTCGCACATTACAATATCACCGTACTTAAGACCGTATCTATCGAGTTCATGTTGTTCAAACCGCATTTGACGAAGATTGTCCAAATTGAACTCTCCCCATCGGACATTTACATTTGCTAGATAAGGTAGGAAGTCGCCTTTATTCTTACGTTGATCCAGCATTTTCCCTAAGCAAAAGTCCGCTACTTCTTCTAGACATTGCTTACTCCAACTCATATTCGAATTTCCTTAAGGTTTTGTTCGGTTGCGGTTACTAATCCGATGCTTTTTTTGCTTGGACTCTCTAGCATTCAATAAATATTGCGTAGGTCTTCTTTAGTATCAAGATCTTCATTATTCTTTCGGCAAGAATAGTGCTTGTTTATGGAAATAGCTCATCTGTTTGAGTTGCCTGATGGCTACTTGAAGGATGCCATCGGCACTGATGCTAACTTTTTTTGGCTCATTAACTAATGTCATAACCTAGTTATATAGATTGGGATAAAGCCCTCCGTAACTTCATTCTTCGGATTCTGTCACTCGGATGGCCAGCTTGAAGGTTTTAATTATATTCACGTTTGGGACTTGTTTATCGTTGGTCATTAGTACTGCATTTTTGACCGAAGTATGGCATCAGGTATTTTCAGACGATGCTGACGACGAAGCAAGATTGTCTGTTGGGTAATATCAGCATCTAAAGTGACCCAGTGAAAATCATTGAGGTGATCTCGGATCAGGGCCTTGTTTTCTTTGCTTAAGCTAGGAAATGAAAGCAGTTCTATTTCCGTAATCACGGAATACCCCAACACCTTCTAAGGAATTGGATCGGCTAATTGACCGTTAAACAGCAGAATAAAAATATTCGTATCAATCAGATAGTCAATCTTCATGCCACTCGTCTCTCATTTGCCGCTGCTAAGCCATAGCCTCTAACCCTGCAAAGGATTTGACCTGACCCACTAGCTCATTCAGGTAATGGTATCTCTCTACGGGCTCCCCACTTTTGTCCTGGGACTGCATCACTACAACCACCTGATGTTTGCCCGATTTAACATCTGCAGGTAGTTGAATCGTTAACCGCCGATCCTCAGCAATCTCGGCCTCAAGCTTTAGGGGCTTCATCTCATTACCTCTGCTATCAATTCCATTCTAAATACCCAATTCCTTAAAGTTTTGAGCAATTTTCCCTGCTAATCCAACGGCTTCTTTATTCAGCCCTGCTAGTTCTAAATGAATCTCTCGCAGAGCTTCTTCAAAATCAAAATCCTCATCCACCTCTTCTGGCGCAACTCCCACATAACGACCAGGGGTTAGGCTCCAGTCGTTGGCTTCGATCTTGGTTCGATCTACCAGGGCTACTAACCCTTCTACATCTCTGAGTTCCGCATCTGGGAACCGCTCTGCTAGCCAGAATGCTTGTTTATGGAAATAGCGCACCTGCTTGAGTTGTTCCACGGCCATCTGACGGTTGGTTTCAGCAGTTTTGCGTGCTTTAACCACTGCGCTTCGGTCCCACTTGTCGTTTTTGCGGGCATCTAGATCGGTGTCGCAGTAATCAATCATACGCACGGCTAATTTATAAGCCAAGTCCATTTGCTTGATTAGATCACGGCTCGTCGTGGCCAAGGGGGCAAGTCGATCGATAGCAGTATGCAGTTCGGTGTTATTGGTGGCCGGTTCTTGATTCCAGGTTTTCTGTTCCTGCACGAGATTTCGATTGAAGGCCGCAACGTCCATCTAAGGTGAGCATCGCTTCTCGATAGGCTGTGAAGATTTCTCCATCAGCAATCTTATGGTCCAGACAGATAACAAACGGTTCCATCACTTTTTGTAGAGACAGCAAAGCGTTGGTGTAATCTTCCATGGGCTGTAGAGGTACACTGTCATCTTGCTTCAGCGAAAAACAGGCTTGAGCCATAGCCAGGGTCTGTTTGAGATAGCCTCCTAGTAGGTGCAAAAAGCGTTCGTTTTGTCCGCGATACAGCCATGCGATCGCTAAGAGATTTTGCAACTGCTCGGGGCTAAAGTCATAGATCTTGCGTGTCACCTTCCGGTAGATATTGCGGGCATCGATCATCAGGACCTTATCGCGGTGTTCTTCCGGCTTGGCCCGATTCAAAAACCACAGTTCACAGGGCACCGACCGCGTGTAGAAAAAGTTAGAGCGAATCGCGATCATCATCTCTACATCGCCAGTTTCCACCAGCTTTTGCCGCACCTTGGCCTCATCTCGGCCAGCGCTCGACGCCTGGGCCGACATCACAAACCCAGCCCGGCCTCGTTCGTTTAGATAAGCATAGAAATAACTAATCCACAGATAGTTACCATTCGAGACCTTGCTGTTTTTGTTGACCCCTGGCAGACCAAAAGGCAGCCGTGGATCATTTTTTACCTTGTCTTCGTCCACCTCATCCACGTTGAAGGGCGGATTCGCCATCACGTAATCAGCCTTACCCACCAGCTCCTGCGGATCTTCGTAATAGGTGATCGCCTTCTGAATATCGCCTTCTAACCCGTGGACGGTCAGGTTCATCTTGCCCAGGCGAATGGTGGTTCCGTTCTTTTCGATGCCTTTAAAGGTCAACTTGTTGGGGTTGTCATACCGTCGCACCAGCAATCGAGCACTCTGGACAAACATTCCCCCGGATCCACAGGCTGGATCAAGCACAATGCCATGGTCCGGTTCCAAAACATTGGCAATTAAAGATACTAAAGAAATAGGGGTGAAAAACTCCCCGTTGTCGTGCGCACCAATATCAGCAAATCGGGTCAAGAAATATTCGTAGATGCGACCAAAGATATCCCCCGAGGCCTGTTGCAGCTCTTTGGGATTGAGGGTTCGGAGTAACTGTCCCAAGACGGCGTTATCTAAGTCATGATATTCAGCCTTAGGGAGGGAGCCACCCAAGGTTTTATAATCTTCCTCAATCGAATTCATGGCATCGATAATCTTCTCAGCCCGCTCATCGCTGTCCGTCAACGACACCAGATAATCAAACTGGGCTTCGGGTTTGAGAAAAATAGCGCTGTGTTGGGAGAAGTCTTCCTTCGTAAGTGCTCGCGTTCTCCCTCCACGACTGGGCAGACTATCTACAATTTCATCCTTGACGCTTAGATACCGACTATAGGCATGGCGCAAAAAGATCAGCCCCATCACCGGCATAAAATACTCGTTGCTGGCGTAGTTGGAATTGGAGCGCAGTGTATCTGCCGCCGACCAGAGACGTTTTTCGATTGCTTCGATGTTTTCAAGCTGAGCCATTCAGTATCTCGTTTTATCTCATCAAATGTTCAAATTTCCCCATTCTATGGGAGAGTAAGCTGCCTCAAGCTAGAGGGCAAGCAATGTCCTAGCCCTTATCCCTTGTTAAAACGGCACATCGTCCAACAAATCTAAGTCGTCTGACCTGAATCCCGCTTCCCGTTCCCAAAAAGTATCCGTATACAGAATCAAATTTTGCACATCTGGATTCGAAATCAGCTCCCAAGCCGCCATCAGATGATGATGCAATGCCGCTAGCCGCTCCGTGAGATCCCTATCCTCAAAAGAAGCTTCAGCCATTGGGACATTGATCGGACGAACCACAAAATCTTCCAGGGCTCGCGACATATTGGTTAATGGCCCTGTCACTTCAGCCATTAGCTTTGGCGGAAACACCCGCGTGTCGTCCCCTATCCATAAATCCTCTCTCATTCCTACTTTTAAATTTTTCAGACCGGTTAATTCTTGAATCTTCAGCTCTTCCCGATAAAACCAAGCATCAATGTCCATGCTTCTTCTCCCAATACTATTGCTATGAATCCAGAGCCCAATGGGTTGCTTCCTTCTGGCGTTGTGTTTCTTTCAACACTTCAATCTGATTTTGAGTCTGTACAATCTCATCAAAGGTCTGGGCAATCTTCGCTTGTTCCAAGGGGGACGGCACAATCACTAACAGCTTTTTCAATGCCCTCAACTGAATCAAGGGCATCGTTGCACCCGCGACTAAACCTCTGAGGAATGTTTGGCCCACCCCAGATCGCAAATACATAAATAAAGCTTTGGCCTGCATCGCTGTGGAATCTGCGCGCAAAATCAAGCAGGACTGGTTCACCACCCATCCGCCTGGACCTGGTGAAGGGACGTTACCAGGTGCGATCGCAGTTAACCCTGTATTCCCCTTAATCACAATCACAATATCCAAAGGCTGTAAAAATGTTGCTAAATCGCGGTCTGATAACCCTTGGGGTGGGAGTGGGATGGCGTTTTGAGGTTGTTGGAGATATCCGAATTCAGGAAACTCCAGCACACTGACCTCAAAAGCCTCCTCGTCCCCGCCAACTTTTGGCTTTTTAGCAGGACGAATAATTGTCACCAAACTATCTAATGTTTGATGGGGAGCAGACTTTAAGAGTGACTGGACCTGTTTCTGGGCTGGCGTGAACAAATAATTTGAAACCGCGAGATTGGCCTCCTGCTCAAGCACCTTTTCAACATCCACCGTTTGGGCAACGCTCTCATCTGTACTGTGGTGATAGGCATCCAAGAGAGCTTCCCAATTGGATAGTCTCGATTGTCCCCGTCGATTTCGTTCAAAGAACTGCTCCTGGGCACCATCTATAAATCGGACCTGATCCACAGATCCTTTAGTATTCAAAACCAAGATAGAAAAAAGAATGGCCATCAATGGCAATAGAGCCGGTGGCATTTCTATTACTCCCTCTATCATCCTGTTATGGAGTAGCTCTGTTCTTAACTTCTGCTCTGCACGGCTAGATAAAATGCCTTGAGGGACTGCAACAATAACTCTTCCATCGGTCTGGGCAATGAGATGACAAAGTTGTAAAATGCTGCCCGATGTTGTATTCGGAAACTTCCGATTAAACCAGTCATTGTCTACGACTCTGCGATCAAACTTCTCTCCGACAGGGGGGAAGGCTAGGGTTACATCAAACTTTTCCAACGCTTTGGCTGTAACAAAACTGGGTGCCCAGATTGGATGACTGAAAGAGGTTCGAAAACGAATATCCGTCAAAATTTGAACAGTATAAGGAAGGACTGAATGTTCAGGAATTTCTATCGCAACATCAGCTTGCTGGGATGTTGTGACAGAAGCCCATTGGCAAAACCAATCACCTCCATTAACTCCACCTGAAATCTGAGCACCAGTAC
>CALHGI010000406.1 GCA_938029995.1 uncultured cyanobacterium
ACAATATCCCGTTCCAGCTGAGCGTAAAACGACTCTGCATCTATCGTATCCTGAACGTCCTGATCCCTTGTTTCAGCATCCTCGCCAATGGCCCAGCCATTGAGGTGGGGCTTATAACCTTCACACCACCAGCCATCTAACACACTAAAGTTGATGCCACCGTTCAAGGCCACCTTCTGGCCGCTGGTGCCCGAGGCCTCTAGGGGACGGCGGGGGGTATTTAACCACAGGTCAATGCCCTGGACCATCAGTTTAGCCGTGTACATGTCGTAGTCTTCAATAAATGCAATACGGTCCCGCAGGTCTGGATGACAGCTCCATTCCATAATCCGCTGGATAATCTGCTTGCCCACGGTATCGTTGGGCCGCGCTTTCCCCGCCAAGATCAGCTGTACCGGCCGCTTCTGATTGGAAAAAATGCGGGTCAGTCGGCTGAGATCGCGAAAGATTAGGTCGCTACGCTTATAGTCGCTAAAACGTCGGGCAAACCCCAGGGTCAGTACCTTCGGGTCCAACAGTCGCTCCACCGCATTGATGTCGTCCGAGCATTCCTTCCGTTCCTGCCGGGCCTTTAGCACCCGATCACGGGTATAGGCAATCAAACGCGCCTTCAAAATCTGATGTCGCTGCCACAGCCGCTCATCGGGGATATGCTCAATTTTGCTCCAAATATCACCATCGGTGATGCGTTCAGCCCAATGTTTACCCAAATAATCTTGGAACAGATCTTCTAATAGGGGGGCAATCCAACTACGGGAATGGATGCCATTGGTAATATGGCCAATGGCCTGTTTTTTCTCCGACCGCTCAGCATAGAGGTTGTGCCAGAGCTGACGGGATACCTCGCCATGGCGCTTGCTCACCGCATTGGCCGACCGGGTTAGCTGCAGGGCTAGGGCCGTCATACTAAACACGTCAGGGTTAGAGGACTGGGCCCCCAGGGCAAAAAATTCAGCACGGTCTAGCCCTAACCGAGGCCAGTAGTCAGCAAAGTAGTCATCCATCATGGCCAATGAAAACACCTGCCCCGTCGGCACCGGGGTGTGGGTGGTAAATAGGGTGAGATCGCACACATAGGGGGTCACATCCGCCAGGGTGCCGCCCATTTGATCCATCTCAAACCGAGCCAGCTCTAGTAGGGCGAAAGCCGCATGGACATCGTTGAGATGGTAAATCGAAGGCTCAATGCCCAGGGCCTGAAGCATGCGCACGCCGCCAATGCCCAACAGAATTTCCTGGGCCAGCTGCTGATCCTGATCGCCGCTATATAGCTGGGCCGTAATTTTCTGATCCTTCACATCATTTTCAATGATGTCCGTATCCAGCAAATACAACAGGCTGCGCCCCACCTGTACCTGCCAGACCTGGGCTTTCACCATCCGCTGACGAATCGTCACCCGAATCTTCAGACGCTGGCCATGCTCGTTACATACCGGAATCAGGGGGAGGTTCTCAAAGTTATTGTCCCTGTAGTGCGCTTCTTGCCAGCCGCTACGATTCAGCCGTTGGGAGAAATATCCCTGCTGGTATAGCAGCCCCACCCCCACCATGGGCAACCCTAAATCCGAGGCCGACTTCAGGTGATCGCCTGCCAAGATCCCAAGGCCGCCACAGTACAGCGGCAGTGACTCATGAATGCCATACTCCACACAAAAGTACGCCACTGGATTGTCGATGGTAATGCTTGGCGCAGCCTTTTCGGCCCAAGTGTGGTCTCGATGGAGGTAGGTCTGAAATTCGGTCGATAGGTTTTGCAACCGTTTGAGGTAATTGGGATCCTCGGCCAGCTGCCACAGCCGCTCTGGGGTAATGGCCTGCATCAATGCCACCGGATTATGCTGACAGTCTTGCCATAGGTCGGGGGCCAATACCCGAAATAACGATCCTCGTTCCGATGTCCAGCTCCACCAGTAGTTATAAATAAACTGACTCAGGGGCTTGAGCGGAGGGGGTAGCTTGGCACTAAAGGAGCGACGAAGATTCATGGGTCTTCCAAAAAAGTGTGGGGATGGATAACAGAAGCATAGGCAATCGTGCCAAAAATTCGCACAGCCGCCGCAAAAGTTAGCGATTAGGCCCGGTGAAAGGCTGCGGTATAGTAAACCAGTCTTAAAACTTAGTTCTGCAATGGATAGGGCCCATCGTTAAGCTCCCATTGAGCAGTTTAAGTTAGTCCCATAGGACCTTGTTCCATGGCTCCAGCCCTTACCCAATTTGGTCAACAAATGTCCCACCTCACAGGGGTGCGGGCAATCATGAAAGATATCATCGAAACCCTACAGTCGGGGCAGTCTGTAGACTTTATTAACCTAAGCGCAGGGAATCCGGTGATTTTGCCAGAGGTGGAGCAGTTGTGGCGTGACTGTACTGCTGATCTGCTGGCCAGCTCAGACTATGGCGAGGTGGTGTGCCGCTATGGCTCTAGCCGAGGCTATGAACCGTTGATTGAAGCCATTGTGGCCGACTTTAATCAGCGCTATGGCCTGAGTCTCCAGTCTGAAAATATTTTGATCACTCCCGGCAGCCAGTCCCTCTACTTTTTGGCTGCCAATGCCTTTGGTGGGTACACCACCGAAGGCCAGCTCAAGGAAATTATTTTACCCCTGAGCCCCGACTACACGGGCTATGGCGGGGTGTCCCTTTATCCTGAGGCGGTGCGGGCCTATCGGCCCACCCTCGAAGTGGATGGGGCCGCCCATCGATTTAAGTACCGACCGGACTTTAGCCAGCTCACCATCACCGAGCAAACCGGCTTTGTCCTATTTTCGCGGCCCTGTAACCCCACGGGGAATGTGCTGACGGATACGGAGGTAAAACGCATTGCCGGTCTGGCTGCTAACGTTCCTGTTTTTATTGATTCGGCCTATGCCCCGCCGTTTCCGGCCCTCAACTTTACAGAGATGACGCCTGTGTTGGCCCCCAATGTGGTCCATGGCATTAGCCTGTCAAAGGCGGGACTGCCGGGGGAGCGGGTGGGGATTGCCATGGGGGATGCGGCCACCATCCGGGTGTTGGAGTCTTTTCAGACCAATCTGTGTATTCACTCTTCCCGCTATGGTCAGGCTATTGCAGCCAAGGCCATTGCCTCTGGGGCCTTGGCTGATATTGCTAAAACCGTGATTCGGCCCCACTACCAGCAAAAATTTGCGGTGATCGAAGCCACCCTGGATGAAGCCATGCCCGATGTGCCCTGGTATTTGCACCGGGCCGAAGGCTCAATTTTTGCTTGGCTCTGGCTCCAAGATTTACCCATGGATGATCAAACTTTTTACCAAGCCCTGAAGCAGTATGGGGTGATCATTGTCCCCGGCAGTCCATTTTTCCCTGGCCTGCGGGATGACTGGGACCATAAACATCAGTGCTTTAGGATAAGCCTGACGGATACGGCGGAGCGAATTGCGATCGCAGTGCGCCGTCTAGCCACCTTAACTGAAAAGGTTTATCGCCAGGGTGAGCACTAGCCGGGCCATAATCGTCTTCTGTCCCCTGTCCTTTACGCGTCCCCCATGCCTTCCTCCCCCACTCCCCCACCCGAATGGTTGCCCATCGGTCGCATCGTCGGACCCCACGGACTGAAGGGTGAAGTTCGCGTCTATCCTGATAGTGATTTTCCAGAACGCTTTGAACAGCCTGGGGAACGCTGGCTACTTAAGCCCGGTGCGGCCACCCCCACTGCCATCAAGCTCATCAAGGGACGATTTCAAGAGGGTAAGGGGCTATATATTCTCCAACTAGCTGGCGTCAACCATCGTGACCAGGCAGAAGCCCTGCGGGATGCCCAGTTGCTAGTGGCCGCTGACGATCGCCTTCCCCTCGACCCCGGCGAATTTCATGTGGGCGATCTGATGGGACTGGCGGTTATTTTGCAGACCACAGGGGAGCAAATTGGTACGGTGAAAGATGTGTATCGAGCGGGCAACGATTTACTGGAAGTGGCCCTGACACTGCAAACTCCAACGGGAACGAAACCAGAGCCACCCCGCACGGCACTGATTCCTTTTGTGGAAGCTATTGTGCCGGTGGTGGACCTCACCCAGGGACGGGTGGAAATTACCCCACCCGATGGGCTTATTGATTAGTTGATTGACTAAGGGCGACCCAGATTAAGGGCGGCCCAGGCTAAGGGGGCCAAGACTAAGGGGGGCCCAGATTAAGGGCGACCCAGATTAAGGGGGCCAAGACTAAGGGGGCCCCAGATTAAGGGCGGTATTAAGGGTGGCGAAGATTTAGGGGGTCTGTGACATTAGTCAATCACTAAGCCTGCCAAACGGGCCTGGCTCGTGAGCAACAGCCGCATTCGCTCTAGGGTTTTGCGATCGTTAATCTGCTGTTCTTGGTAGCCCCGCTGCCACACAGGGGCCCCCGGCAATCCCCTCACCAGGTTAATGCGCTTGGCCGCCGCCGCTTTAAACCCCGCCACTAGTGACGAGAGGGCACGGGGTTTGGGGGGGCTTTGATATAAACCATAGGTGGATGAGGGTTGGCCATTGTCCACCACAGCCACTAAGGCTCTGATGCCGTTGGGCACAACTGTCCACTGGCCTAGCTCAATGTCACGCGGATGGGTTGTGGCTATATGTCTCCATTCATCTGCAGCTATTTGCCCTGAGGGGTTAAGCTGCATATTTTCGTCGAGTATTTCTCCAAATAAATACTCTTCCTGATGGGTTAATAGATGAACGTGGTAAACCCTAGTGCTGGGTTTGGATAGTCCCAACTGAAATGTACTAGCCAACCTTCCCTCAGTGCCTAATTAGGCATTGCGTTGTCTTCCGTTGGTCTAGATTGCCCTAATGTCAGGATAAATTCTCGCTAGCGTATAACGTAAATGACCCCGCGTAGAGAAGGTCTACACGGGGTCATTACACTTGTTCTATTAATGGGCAGAGCGAGACTCGAACTCGCACGACCAGAGGCCGCCACATTTTGAGTGTGGTGCGTCTACCAATTTCGCCATCCGCCCTTATTAGTAGAGTCACCATTATAATGGATGCCGCGCGTTTCTAGCAGCTTTTGATAATCCAACGTGCTATGCCATTGGGTAATTTCCTTCGCCCGCAGTACTGGCACGGGATGGGTCAATTCCTGGGTCCGAATTTGCTTCAGGAATGCGCCCAGCTGGTCATGGCTCAGATCTTCGTAATCATGAGCTTGGGACAGAAAAGCATCTAAGTTGAGTTGGGGGGAGAGGGTGGGGGAGCCCCCTGCTAGTTTCATGAGCACTGAGGCGACCACCCGATCATCTTGGCTGACCAATAGGGCGGCGCGATCGCAAGTAAACTCGGCACAACGTACCCACTCCATAATTTGGCTTTGCAAGTTTTGCGCCAACGCTGGCCCTAGGGGCAGCTGACTGGCCGCCAAGGCAATCAGATTAGCCAGGGTGAGATAGACGCCATGATCGCATTTCAGGTGCCCCAGTTCGTGGCCAATCACCGCCTGCAGTTCTTGGGCATTGAGCAATTCAATTAATGAAGTATGCACCACAATAAACGGCTGCTTACCCCGCATGGCAAAGGTATAGGCATTGGGAACTGGATGTTGTTTCACATAGAGCTGTGGCGATTCCAGGTCTAACACCTGGCAGGCCTCCACCAGCAACTGGTAGATCTCCGGTAGCTGATGGGGCCCCACTAAAACACTAGTGGCAATATTTTCCAAATAAAAAAATTGCTCCGCCGTAGGACGCAGCAATGTACGAATGGCCAATCCTAAACCGGGCAATTGCTTGAGCGATTCAGTGGCTTTTAAATCTAGGGGATGGCGGAAATGGTTAGCCCGTAACCCAGTCAAAACAGACTTTTCCACATCCCATCCCCCTTACTAATGACCTTGCCTTGCTCAATACTGGCACCTAGGTTCCGGTATTGATTAGGGCTAGCTACTAGTGTAACGGGCCAGGTCTAAACCACAACGGACTGTTGCGTTGAGCTATCTGCTGGAGCTTGGCCCTCATGGACACGCCGTAGCTTGGCACCTACGGCAGCCAGCTTCGCCTCAATGTTTTCATAGCCCCGATCTAAATGGTGGAGACCATGGAGGGTGGTTTTGCCTTCAGCCGCTAGGCCAGCGACCAATAGGGCTGCTGCCGCCCTCAGGTCAGTACCCGTCACCGGAGCCCCCGACAACATGGGGACACCTCGAATAACCGCAGCGTTACCCGTTAAACGGATGTCCGCCCCCATGCGATTAAACTCGGCCACATGCTGCAAGCGATTTTCAAAGACCGTTTCCGTGATGACGCTATTGCCTTCCGCTAGGGTGGTCAGGGCCATAAACTGGGCCTGCATATCCGTGGGAAACCCTGGGTGGGGGCGAGTTTCAATCTCAATGGGTAAAATTCGTTCACCGGGCACAATGCGTGCTCGGTTATGGCCTTCCATTTCAACCTTGGTGCCCGCTTCAGCCAGCTTGGCAATGATCGGGGTCAGGTGTTCTGGAATGATCGGAGAAAGGCTGATGGGGGACTTGGTCATGGCCCCAGCCAACATAAAGGTACCGGCTTCAATACGGTCTGGAATAATGCCGTAGTCGGTTGAATGTAGACTCGGCACACCCGCGATGGTGATGGTATTCGTCCCAGCGCCGCGAATGCGGGCACCCATGGCTCGGCAGAAGTTGGCTAAGTCTAATACTTCTGGTTCCTGGGCAGCATTTTCAATGATTGTTTCACCCTCAGCCAGGGTGGCAGCCATCATCAGGGTCTCAGTGGCCCCAACGCTAGGATAGTCCAGATAAATTTTGCCACCCTTGAGGCGATTTCGGCTGCCGGGGACGTAGGCATGGACAATGCCGT
Organism: uncultured cyanobacterium; assembly: GCA_938029995.1. Lineage (GTDB taxonomy): Bacteria > Cyanobacteriota > Cyanobacteriia > Phormidesmidales > Phormidesmidaceae > Leptothoe. Next base: position 6,797 of record CALHGI010000406.1, read on the forward strand.
GGTCCATATGAACTTCGGCACCTAAGGCCTGCAGACCCCTAATGTGTAGCGCAACGGGGCGCGCACCAATGGCACAGCCGCCGGGCAGAGGAATGCGTGCCACCCCCAGACGAGCCAGCAGGGGGCCAATCACAAAGAAGCTTGCCCGCAGTTGGCTAACAATTTCGTAGGGAGCGCGGGAATGGTTGATGGAGCTGGCATCCACATCCAGGGTATTGCCATTGTGGGTTACTTTCACGCCTAGGGCTGTGAGCACCTCAGCCATGCGGCCAATGTCTACCAAATTAGGAATATTGCGAATTCGGCAATCCTGGGAGCACAGGATGGTGCCAGCCATGACGACCAGTGCGGAGTTCTTGGCCCCGCTGACGGGGATGTGGCCACTGAGGGGTTGCTTTCCCCAGATTTCTATCACAGGTGCGGATTCGCTGGAGGAGCGTTGATCAGCCTTAGAAGAGGTGTTGATGATAATGTCCTCCGAATTCAATAAAGTAAGACTCAGCCAAACAAGAACACAATATTGATGCGTTAACGCATTTTGTCAATATTGGTGATGATTCTACCTGAAACTATTGGTTTGTTAAGTCATCTTAATATTCTTTAGCCCCTTCTCCGATACCGTTATCTTGCTGATTCTTGAAAACTTTGAATTTCCTATGAAAATTAGGGATTGACGAATCGGCCTGATTGCTAGACGATCAGAAATCACGGCTGCATGTGCAGCTTAGAGCGGAACTGGCGGAATTGGTAGACGCGCTAGATTCAGGTTCTAGTGTTCGCAAGGACTTCCGGGTTCAAGTCCCGGGTTCCGCATCTCTTAATGGCCTGCTAATTTGGGCAAAACACGTTCAAACGTTTGAACCAAGCGTCTTTAGGAACGTGCTTTTAGTTCGGCATTGTCAACACTGACCAGATTGATTAGTCAGTTTTTCTTATTTATTCAGACTTTTTTATCGATTATCGAGTCAATGCTCAGAAAATCGGTATGAATACGGATTGATGATTTCTCCGGTGGGTGTGTAGCCCTTTGCCCATGGCTTTTGCCCATGGTTTTAGGAGGGTAGGCAGCCTGTTTTCCAGGGCTGATTGTCGCTACATTCATCCGGTTGGCCAACGCTCTGATGGGCATCCGACTCTGCTGGTAAGGTAGGCTACGGCACCGTGTCCCATAGCAAGGTCTGGATGTTAGAAAATTCTGCTGCGATCATTAGCACTAAAAACCCCCTGGCCAAACAATTTCGTAAGCTCCACCAGGCAAAGGAGCGTCGTCGCCAGAATCTGTTTTTGCTAGAAGGGTCCCACCTATTGCAGGAGGCTTGTGCCGTTGGATACCCCCTGAGCCAAGTGGCGGTTACGGAAAGCTGGTGTCGTCGCCACGGTGAGCTGTTGGATCAGTTACAGCATCGGGAGGCCTCGATTCATCTGGTGAGTCCCGACGTGTTGAATAGCATGTGTACCACCGTGAGCCCTGATGGGGTGGTGGCTACGGCCCAGCGAATGCCGTCCGTGGCTCCTGATGTTGCGGCAGGGGTGTCTTTAGGGGTGGCCTTGGAACGATTGCAGGACCCTGGCAACTTGGGTACGGTGATTCGCACCGCCGCTGCTGCGGAGTGCGATCGCATCTGGCTGACGGCAGATAGTGTGGATGTGGATCATCCCAAGGTGCTGCGGGCCAGTGCAGGGCAATGGTTTCGCATCGCTCCCCAAACGGTTCCCACCCTAGGGGACCTCGGCTCCCTAAATGCGCAGCTGGTGGCCACCACGCCCATGGCCTCCATGGATTATTGGGATCTAGACCTGCGTCAGCCGACGGTATTTTTGATGGGCAATGAGGGGGCTGGCCTGTCTAGCCCGGCCCTGGAACTGGCAACCCATCGGGTCAAAATTCCCCTAGCGGCTGATGTGGAATCTTTGAACGTTGCGATCGCAACCGCCTTACTGCTCTATGAAGCTAAGCGGCAGCGGCAGGTTGGCTAACACTTGGTCGGAGTATTCTTTGCCATGGGGTTAGGGGATGACTTTTTGGCAGAGGACGTCTGAGCCCGATCCGTTTCAGGTGGCTGGGGGGTCTCATCTAAAATGACAGTCTCTGTTGTCTCCCCCAACAGCTCGTCTAGATGCTCTAGGGACTGCATAAAGTCGTCTGCAGCAGACTGTCTTAGCTGACGTTTATTCATAATCTTGCCTCGCTAGTGGGCCCCTAATAGGGCCATGGTGTGAGCCATGGCAGCTGACGCAGGAGCCTGACGTAATGGGAGTTGTGAACCTAACCCTAGCCAAGATGTTCCGAGTTCAGAAAAACCTATTAAACTAAACGGCTTTTATAAAGAGTGCTCCCATGGAGGAACAGGCTCTACACAGATAAATTGCTCCACAGGGAATGGAGTTAGACACTGAATTTAACAAATTTGAAAATAATTGCTCAATATCAAGTTGTCTAATATCCACAATCTGGTTGAGAATGGATTCTGCCCCTATGTTACCCATGTCGTTCTCCGCACCAGGCAATCGACATCGATCAGTAGCCCAGGGTATCGCTAATGTGCTGAAAACAGGAGATCGTTGTGAGTTCATCCTTTGATTACGACCTAATCATTGTGGGGGCCGGTGTAGGTGGCCATGGGGCCGCATTACATGCTGTGAAGAGTGGCTTGAAGACTGCCATTATTGAAGCTGCTGACATGGGGGGCACCTGTGTCAATCGAGGATGTATTCCATCTAAGGCTCTCCTGGCGGCCTCTGGTCGCGTGCGAGAACTGCGGGATAAACATCATCTGCAGTCCTTTGGGATTCAGGTGGGGGATGTACAGTTCGATCGCTCAGCCATTGCCGACCACGCGGGCAATTTAGTCAGTAAAATCCAAGGCGATCTCACCAATAGCCTGACTCGCCTAGGGGTGGATACCATTCGTGGCTGGGGCAAACTGGCCGGTGCCCAAAAGGTGACGGTGACCACGGCCGATGGTGACAAGACCTACACGGGCAGAGATATTATGCTGTCGCCGGGCTCCATTCCCTTTGTGCCACCGGGGATTGAAACCGACGGAAAAACCGTATTCACTAGCGATGAAGCCATTAAGCTCGATTGGTTACCCCAGTGGGTGGCCATCATCGGTAGTGGCTACATCGGTTTAGAGTTCTCCGATGTTTACACCGCCCTCGGTTGTGAGGTCAGCATGATTGAGGCCATGCCTCAGCTGATGCCCACCTTCGACCCAGATATTGCCAAAATCGCTAAGCGGGTGCTGATCGATCCCCGTGACATTGAAACCCATGTCGGCGTGATTGCTAAGACGGTCACCCCTGGTTCTCCGGTGACGATTGAGTTAGCGGACTTAGAAACTAAGGAAACCGTCGAGGTGCTTGAGGTAGATGCTTGCCTGGTGGCCACCGGACGGATTCCAGCCACTAAAAAGATGGGGCTGGAAAATCTTGCGATTGAGACCGACCGGCGTGGATTTATTCCTGTCAATGACCGCATGGAAGTCCTGCGAGACGGTGCGCCCATTCCTCATCTTTGGGCCATTGGCGATGCTACGGGCAAAATGATGCTCGCCCATGCGGCCTCGGCCCAAGGGGTGGTGGCTGTGGAAAATATTTTGAATAATAATCGCACCGTTGACTATCGCAGTATTCCGGCGGCGGCGTTTACCCATCCAGAGGTGAGCTTTGTGGGTATGACCGAGCCTGCGGCCAAGGAACTAGCGGCGGCAGAAGGTTTCAAAATTGGCTCGGTGCGCAGTTACTTTAAGGCCAATTCCAAAGCCCTGGCGGAAAATGAGTCCGATGGTTTGGCCAAGGTGATCTATCGCAAGGATACGGGGGAAATTCTGGGCACCCATATCATCGGCATCCATGCGGCAGACCTGATTCAAGAAGTGGCTAATGCTATCGCCCAAGGGCAAACGGTCCAAGATCTATCGTTTATCGTTCACACCCATCCCACCCTGTCTGAGGTGCTGGATGAGGCCTTTAAGCGGGCCGAGGTGACAGCATGAAAATCCGACGCCGCCCCCCTAATCCAACCGTATTTGTCGATACGCTGCGCTACCAGGTAAAAGTGCCCGATAGTGAGCCAAACAATATTCTGGAAAAAATTGTTTGGCATAAGGAGTCCGAAGTGGCGCGACTGCGGGATAAAACTCCCCTGGCCGCGCTGCAGCGACAGGTGATGGGGATGGCTCCCCCCCTCGACTTTGCCGCGGCTCTACGCCATGGCAGGACGACTCCAGCGGTGATTGCTGAGGTGAAAAAGGCTTCTCCTAGTAAAGGGGTGATTCGAGAGGATTTTGATCCGGTTGCGATCGCAACCTCCTATGAACAGGGCGATGCCACCTGTTTATCAGTCCTCACCGATGCAGAATTTTTCCAAGGCAGCTTTGACTACCTAGCCCAAATCCGCCAGGCAGTGAAACTTCCCCTACTCTGCAAAGAGTTCATTATCTATCCCTACCAGATTTATCTCGCCCGTATCCATGGAGCCGACGCTATTCTGCTGATTGCTGCTATTTTGTCGGACAAGGACTTAGGTTACTTCGTCCGCATAGCTAAAGCTTTAGGCATGACTGCCCTGGTTGAGGTCCACACAGCTGAAGAACTAGACCGGGTGCTGAATATCGATAACATTCAAGTACTGGGTGTGAATAATCGTAACCTTGAAGATTTCTCCGTGAGTTTAGACACCACCCGGAGTCTATTGGCCCAGGCATCCACCCATACAAAAGCTGATGGCATTACATTTGTAAGCGAGTCAGGTATTCATCAACCCGATGATGTTGCCCAGGTCGCCCAGGCTGGAGCTCAGGCTATTTTGGTAGGCGAGTCGCTAATGCGGCAGACCGATCCCGGTGCAGCCATTAACCGGCTCATGGCCTAGGTCTCTTTAGGTCATTCATTTTCTACCAGTTTCAGGTTCCTTACTCTGATTTTCCGACTATGGATCGTCCTATCCCTCTACCGTCTCATATCCACTACGAGCTTTTACTCAGGCTCCTAGAACGTGAGACTGCGGCCGCCATCTATCAACACTCCCCACAAAAGGAACAGCTGAACGAATTGATTATCACGTTGCGCAAGGCCATGTCCCAGCAAAAACAGTTGGAAGCCAGCTGTAGAGTTTCTGATTTGGCCGTGGAATATCACTGGTCACTCAATGAAAAAACAGGCAGCTAAGTTGTAACTAACGATCGCTCGGCCCTCATCCTCGCAATTCTCGAAAGCTAAAAATATCCCCGCTGAACTTTTTAACTCAGCGGGGATATTTTTTTGATATTACGCTCAACTAACTTTCTTCGGATTAGCTACCCAGGAAAGCTAGCCCAAACATCTACTAAACCTATGGGTGAAGCAGCAGGTCAGGGAAGAAACGATTAAATTCAATGAGAATGCCGGCCGTAATTAGCATCCAAATCGTAGCTACTACAGGAGCTGTAGCAAGGTATTTTACTAAGCCTTCGGGCATGGGAAAGTATCCTGAATACGAAACGTCTAGAAAAAGACTAAAAACTCAGTGTGACTCAGGGATTTCGATTCGACATATCGAGCCTAAGCCCTACTCACAAGAAGCATTGCCTAGCGAGGCGAGATAGTAATCTCATCATCCTTCGCAAACATTGCACCAGATGCCATGTCTTTGAACGCAGCCAAAGGCCAAGCGGCACCAGCTAAGGAAGACTTGATCGCCAAGCCGGTATCAATGATGATTTCCATTTCCTCAGGTTTTTTGGAAGAACGGGCCTCAATTAAATAAGAGCGGCCTGCCCAGCCAATCCAACCAGCAATGTACAAAAACAGGATGCCAGGAATTACAAACTCACCCAGGTGCGCCAAATCACCATCTACCACCAAGTGGGGTAGACCTTCTTCGCCGCAGAGCAAGCTGGAATTAGCATAAAAATCAAAACGTGCTTTAGCACCGTCTGTCTTGGCCGCAGAGGCACGTTGTTGGAACGCCGCCGATTCGCCACAGGGGGTCAAACCAGCCACATTGTCTCCAGCCAAGCTGGCAGAAGCGGGTGCCGCGTAGCCAAACCAGAGGCAGATTACTAGAGCCAGAGCAAACAACCGTCGCATAGAGTGTTTCCTTTGTGGTTTACAAAAGACAAAAATTACCGGTACTGAGTAGGCGAATCATTCAATCTGGGATAAACCCCATGGGCCAGAGCGTCCTAGATTAAACCTCCCCAAGAATCAGCAACGTAAAAAAAATAATTCAGAAAAATCTCTTAACTTAGATAACCAGCGATAATAAAACCCTGAATAGCCAATCACTAAAACGGGTTGCTTACCAATGGCCCAACGTAGCGTTTAAACCCAGCCAACGTGGACTAAATTAAGGATCTACCTGACTCTCAGGGATCATACCTTTCTGTCAAACCCTGGCAGGGTAATTGCTCACAAGACTTTACATGCTGACACAATTAATCCATGGCAACAATTTTAGCAATTGAAACGAGCTGTGATGAAACCGCTGCGGCTGTGGTCTGCCATCGTCAGGTGCTCAGCAATGTCGTCGCCTCCCAGATTGATCTGCACAGTCGCTATGGGGGAGTCGTCCCCGAGCTAGCCTCCCGTGAACATCTCTTGACCATTGGTGACATTGTGCAGGAGGCCCTGCTTAAGTCCCAGCTGGCCTGGACCGATATTGATGCAGTGGCCACCACCTGCGCACCGGGACTGGTGGGTGCCCTGCTCGTGGGGATGAGCGTGGGTAAAACCCTATCGATGGTGCATCAAAAACCCTTTTTGGGGGCCCACCATTTAGAAGGGCACATTTATGCGGCCTACCTAGAACATCAGGATTTGCAGGCACCGTTTTTATGTCTGCTCGTTTCAGGAGGGCATACCAGTCTGATTCGGGTGGATGGCTGCGGGCAGTACACCCTCCTGGGTAAAACACGCGATGATGCCGCCGGAGAGGCCTTTGATAAAGTGGCTCGTCTGCTGGAGCTAGGATATCCCGGCGGCCCTATCATCGACCGCCTGGCGCAGCAAGGTAATCCGAAAGCGTTTCATCTCCCAGAGGGAAATATTTCCCTGCCAGAAGGGGGCTACCATCCCTACGATGCGAGTTTTAGTGGCCTGAAAACAGCCGTACTAAGGCTGGTCGATCGCCTCAAGGCCGATGGTGTTGATCCTTTGCCTTTGGCTGATATTGCTGCCAGTTTTCAATCTGCCGTGGTGCGGGCCCTTACCAAGCGAGCGGTACGTGCTGCCCAAGACCAAAATTTACCGGCCATTGTCCTAGGGGGAGGGGTGGCGGCCAATAGTGGTTTACGCCATAGCCTCTCAGCCATGGCCGCTGACCAAGGCATTAAGGTCTATGTCCCATCCCTACAATTTTGTACGGACAATGCCGCGATGGTAGCCTGCGCCGCCAGTGACCATTTTGACCGGGGGCATCGTTCTAGTTTGGACCTGGGGGTTTACTCCCGTTTGCCCTTAGATAAAATCTCTACCCTGTACTAGTGATTGTGGAGTCATTGGCCCTAGCTCAACCACTGACGTACTTGAGTCTCCAGGGCGATTGGCTGTTCCAGCATTGCAAAGTGGCCACATTGCTTAAACTCCACCACGGCCTGTTTTCCTTGATGAAAGAAACGATGAAAACTAGCCAAGTGTTGAACATAACGAGGTTCCATTACCGTGTCCTGTTCTCCAGTAATGAAATATACCGGCTGAGATAGCTGCGAAACGATTTGCGGTAACTGATGAACCTCTTGTTCCGTGGTAGATGCCAGTAGCGACTGGGTGGCCGCATCGGAATCGGCCCGTAGAAAATCGATTAACCGTTGCTGTCCCCAGCGATAGCTAAGGCTTTGCCGCACCATAATATTGGCAAAGACCCAGGGTAATAGGGGCAAATGCTGTAGCCAATGGGGCCGCCATCCCACCATTTGTTGTCCGGCGTTGCGAAACTTCTCAAAGGCCCTGTGGATATATATTCCGCCCCCCGCATTTACACAGATCACCCCCTTGACCCGTTCGGGAAACAGGTAGGCGGCCCACAATGCAATACTGCCCCCCAGGGAATGGCCCATCAGCCATACTTGGTCTAATTCCAGGGTGTCCAGTAGGGCGTTTAAATCCTGGGCATAGGCTGTTAGACCATAGGTTGAGGTGTCTAAAGCATGGCGACGATTGGACAGCTGCTGAGTAGAGTCACCAAACCCTCGTAGGTCATAGGCCAGACAGGAAATGTCTGGAGTTAACTGCTGCATTAAAGGCTGCCAATAGGCACGACTTAGTAACCAGCCATGGATACAGACCAGTACTGAGCGATGGGGGGTAGCGCTGGAAAATAGGTTAGGAGTGAAATCATAGACATGGGGCACTCCGAAGACAGGTGTCACCACCATGGTGAAAATAGGATTCGCACAACGACATTCAAGTTTGAACCAGTCCCATAGAGCTCTTTAAATTCTAAAACACTAAAGCCTAAGACTGAAAGCATGGTGCGCAGGCGCACTGAGAGGAATTCGGTGGAAGACTTAGTAAAGGCCACCTAGCAGTCGCTCACGCATGCCCTCAGCAATTTTATGGCCCAAATATTCTGGGATTAAGCTTTCGTTTGGTCCCAATAGATACAAAATCAACCGGGTACGACCGCGCCATACCAATAGGTTAGCATTTACCACCAGCAGATCTTCTTGCCAAATGGCATACATGACTTTGTAAAAGAGGCCTGGCTGGTTATCTGCTTCAATCAGTAGGGCAGGCAGATGGAATACTGGATCGACGTAAAATTCAGTTTCAACTTTCTCTAAGCCCGCATTGAGATTAAATTCAACGCTCAGCATCTCCTCTACTTCATAGCGCCCGGCTAGGGCTTCCCGAATGGCACGGCAGGTATTGTCAGCGGTTTTGTCACTGAGGGCTTTTCCCCCACGGGAGACAACCAGTTTGACGAACACCAGCATGGGTGGATATATCTGACCATAGAGGCTGAGGCTGTGAATAGTTAGCCCATAGGCGGCCAGAACGCCGAAAATATCGCTCAGTAAAAAAGATTGATTACGGTAGGCGAAATGGAGGGCACTGCGATTCCCTTCCGGTTTAATTTCAATTACGGCCTTTTTGGTTTTGTATAGCTGATAGGCGAGCCGTAGGTTTTGTAGTTGAATTTCGCTGCTGACAAATTGCTCATAAAACTGCGGGAAGGCTCGGTTGAAGCGCTTCAGCAACTCTACTGTTGATGTCTTTAATCCGGCTGCCATAAATATTCAGAAACTGCATCAGTTATACCGGTTGGCTGGTTTGATGTCATGCATCTTATCGATTCGACAGATACGCCATCAATCCGATTGTCGACCCAAATCCATCTAAATTAACGCTGCCAAAAAGAAATATGTCTTTCAATAACACCTATGGTTATCTACCCATCCACCGATTGGGTATGTAATTATGGACGTCTGATTGATTCGCAATCAATGTTTTTACCTTCCTAGGAAAGGATAGACCTATACTGCTAGAGTTAAGACAGAGTTTATCTTTCCAACCGTTTTGTATGCATGGGTTTCTGGAAAAGCTTATTTAGTCCCACCGATGCTTCATCAGTGCCCACACAAGCTGTTTCTGATGATTATGCGATAAACGCGCCAGGTCCTGAGCAAACAGCTCGTATTATTTTCAGCACCGATCGCAACATTGATCTTTATGAGCTGGAAGAGCTTTGTGATGCCGTGGGCTGGTCGCGACGCCCCCTACGTAAGGTCAAAAAGGCTATTCAGCATAGCTTTTTGGTTGTGACCATGTGGGAGCAGCAAGGGGCTCGCAAACGCCTAATTGGGTTTTCTCGCGCCACCTCGGATCATGCTTTTAATGCCACTATTTGGGATGTGGTGGTCCATCCAAGTTTTCAGGGGAGAGGGTTGGGTAAAGCTCTGATGGCCCAGCTGATCAAGAAGCTTCGCAGCGAAGACATTAGTAATGTAACTTTGTTTGCCGATCCCCACGTCGTTAACTTTTACAAAAACTTAGGGTTTATGCCTGACCCTGAAGGGATTAAAGGCATGTTTTGGTATCCGGAATAGGGTTTTATTCCCCGCCACGTTAGTTAATACAACTGGTGTTGATGTGCCTGAATGCTTTGGGGGGTATGGCCCGTGCCCTAATGCAACCATGTCCTAAGGCCTTAGGACATGGTTGCACACAGCTGTTTTGCTTCGGCAATCCATTGGGATACTTGGCCAGTGTCGGGGCTGAGGTCGGCCCTTTGCATCAGTTTGATTTGTAATCGTTTCAGTTGTTGATGGAGTTGGGACACGGGTAAAAGGGACAGCTGCTGGGGGGAGCTGATGCCAGCGTGCAGTAATAGCCCACAATATTCACAGCCTACGCTAGGAATACAGGCGAGTTTGGCTAGGGCTGTCCATTTATTGATGTGTTTAATGTGGGAGTTGAGTTTTTGGGCTAATTGCAGACGAGCTGGCTGGCTGCGGGTCACTTTGATCAAATCCAGGGTGGTGGAAATATTGAGGGCCTTCAGTTGCTGCTGCTGCTGGTCAGAAATGCCGGGTAGCTGATCAATCGCCCAGTTGCGAAGCTTAAAGGTGTTGGATGGCATGGTTCATGGGGATATAGCCCTGGGGAGCAAACGGGGTATAGTGATGTAGGTTGTTGACCTGTTACACTGGTATTCCCTTGGGGATATTGACTCAGGTTTTTAACAACGGGATGTAGCGCAGCTTGGTAGCGCGCCTGCTTTGGGAGCAGGATGTCGCAGGTTCGAATCCTGTCATCCCGATTATACCGACTGCGGTCTGTGCAGTTGTCTTAGTTTATCTAGTGTCCGTCAGCTGGAATTTGATGATTCCGTGGAGTGGATGGGCAGGGTTTATCCGTAGGATGGGTATTCATTGTTGCTGCCATAGGTGATGGTGGAAAGCTAGAAATAGCAGCCGCTATAGGCGACACCCTGGACTGCATGCATTGAGCAGAGATTGATAACGACTGAGTGGCCAATTTTTGAAATGGCTATATCTATGTCAGTCTGGCTGGGCTTTAGTGGATGATAAAGAGCGGGTAATTGTTAGTTTGGCCCCATCAGGAGATAAGTATGAAAGGGATGTTTGGTCGATTGGTTTGTGGATTATTGGGCGGCGGCTTAATGGGGGTGGCTCTGCATGCTTCCCCGGCCGTGGCTCTCTCGGAAGAGGATTTACTGGATAAATTTGCGAAAGTCCCAGTGTTTGTTTTGGTGGATAGTTCCGGTGGGTATATCACTCCCATTTCTGATCCGCCGAATGATGGTTTGGGTAATGTTGCTTTACTTCAGGTTTTCTTTAGCGAGGCGGATGTGGTCTCTTTTGTGGAGGACATTCGTACGGACAATCCAAGGTTTAACCAGGGTGGTTCTGTGGGGGTAGTGGATTTGGCCACTGTCCATCGCTTGGCTAGGGAAGATCGAGAGATTCCTCTGAAACTTATATTTATTCCCCAGGAGGATGATTTTGAGGCCGCCGTCGCTTTGGATAGTGAATTTGGCGGGGCTGTATCTTCATCTCTGGTGCCTTTGTTTGCGTTGCAAGATGCGTCTGGTAATTATTTACCCCTATCTGTTAGTCGTGATTCTGAATCATCTGAAGCGGAGGAAGCTGAAACTATTTTTTCGATGTTTTTCTCTAAGCAGGATGCGGATAACGTGCTGAATACTCTTCAGCAGTCCAATCCTGATTTGTCCCAGGTGAGTGTGGGCGTTGTGTCCTTGGCGGATGTTTCGAGTGATTTTTTGAGTACTGATAATGATGCGTTTCAGATGATCCGATTTCTGCCGGATTCGGAAGTGATTAATCATATTCAAGGTTTGGATCTGGAATAGACCGTTCCATCGGCTTTCCCTCTCGCACCGCTTACTGCTGAAATCCTTTGGCAGTAAGCGGTGCGGTCTTTTTTGCTGAAGTCGTTCTGCGATCGTCCATGGGGCCTAAGCGATATCTAGGCTGGGATTAGGAGATCGTAAATGTGATGGGCCATGGATAGTTTTGTCCCGTTGGGTAGGGGAATTTTGCGCCCCTGGGCATCTAGAAATAGGCCTTGGTTGCGATCGCAACTAAATCCGCTGTCCGGCTGATCCACTGGATTCGCCACAATGGCATCCAGGCCTTTCCGCTTCAGTTTGCCTAAGGCCGGTGCAATAATATCGCCCGTCTGAGCCGCGAACCCCACCAGGGTTTGATCGGCTCTTTTACTAGCGGATAGTTTAGCGGCAATATCTGTGACGGTTTCCAAGGGCAGAGGGTTGGGCAAATCCACCTTGGCTAGTTTTCCAGTGACCTGGATTGATGGCCGCATATCGGCCACGGCTGCGGCCATGATGATCCAGTCTGCGGTATTGAGCTGGGCCATGAGGGCGGTTTCCATGTCGGTGGCGCTGATTACGGGTGTGGTTTGGACCCGATCGGGAATGGTCTGACGCAGATGGTTTTCCATGGGGCCATGGACCAGGGAAACCATCGCCCCACGATGGATGGCGGCGGTGGCCAGGGCAATGCCCATGCGACCCGTGGAGGGGTTGCCAATGTAGCGGACGGCGTCCATATATTCGTGGGTGCTGCCGGTGCTGATGAGGATGTGTTTGCCCTGAAGGTCGCGACGACCCTGG
>CALHGI010000407.1 GCA_938029995.1 uncultured cyanobacterium
TGAAATAGAAACGGAATATCTCGAAATATTTGGAGTATTTTACAGCATCTTTTTCGACGATTCTAATCAGCTTGATTGTAAGTATTCATTCACAAAAACTCCACAGCTTCTGACATCACACCAGCGACGACTTCACTGCCCAGGGAATCATACAGCCAATAACGCTTGTATTAATTCCCCATCATCGATACTCTTGAGCAGCTAAAGTATCTACCAAACTTACCTGAAACAACTGCTTAAACGCATAGGCCTTTGACCGAGACCAACACCACCTCCCTCGCCACACCAGAATCCGTCCAGCCACGGTTTCCCCAGCAGCGCTGGCAAATTTTTCCGCACCAGGCACAGCAGGCGCAGCGCATGGCCACCGTGACCCAGCTGTCACCCCTCATAGCCCAGGTATTGATCAACCGAGGCATTCACACCCCAGAGCAAGCATGGCTGTACCTCGACCCTGAAACCCAGCAACTCCCGTCACCGCTGGATGAATTTCCCGATCTAGCCCAAAGTGTTGAATTGTTGACCACCGCCATTGAACAGGGCCAAAAAATTGCAATTTGTGGTGACTATGATGCCGATGGGATGACGAGTACGGCCCTTTTGCTACGGGCACTGTGGCACCTAGGAGCCGACGCCCATTACGCCATTCCGAGTCGGATGCAAGAGGGCTATGGCATCAACACTCGCATTGTGGAAGACTTCCATGCCGATGGCATCGGCCTCATCCTCACCGTCGATAACGGCATTGCAGCCTATGAACCCATTGCCAGAGCCATAGAGCTAGGTCTCACGGTCATTATTACGGACCACCACGATCTGCCAGAACAACTGCCCCCTGCCCAAGCAATTCTCAACCCCAAACTGTTGCCCACCAGCTCCCCCTACTATGGTGTGGCCGGTGTGGGGGTGGCCTATATTCTGGCGGTGTGCCTAGCCCAGGCTCTACAACGTACCCAGGATCTCACCGCATCCTCCTTAGAGTTGTTTACCCTCGGCACCATTGCGGATCTGGCTCCCCTAGTGGGAGTCAATCGTCGCTGGGTACGGCGAGGCCTACAGCTGTTGCCCAAGTCTCGCATTCCTGGCATTCAAGCCCTAATTGAAGTAGCGGGACTAGACCAGGGTAACAAGGCGTTAAAACCCGAAGCTATTGGCTTTCGCCTGGGACCACGGATCAATGCGGTGGGCCGCATTGCTGACCCCCAAATTGTGATCGATATGCTGACCACTGAGGACGTGGGAACAGCGTTACAGCGGGCCATGCAATGCGAAGAAACCAATACTTTGCGGCAGCGCATGTGTGAACTGATTGAAACCCAAGCCATCGATTGGTGTGAAGCACAACAGGCCCAGGGAAAACTCAATTTGCAAAAAGAGCGGGTGCTCGTAGTGGTACAACCCGAGTGGCACCATGGGGTAATTGGCATTGTGGCCTCCCGTTTGGTAGAGCGCTACGGCGTCCCCGTGTTTATCGGCACCTATGAAGATAAGGACAAAAAAGAGATTCGAGGTTCTGCCCGCAGTATTCCTGAATTTAATGTCTTTGAAGCGCTGCAAGCCTGTGATGATTTATTAGGTAAATATGGTGGTCACCGCGCCGCCGGGGGCTTTACCTTTGCAGCGAAAAATCTGCGCCAGGTTACGGCCCGACTCAGCCATGTGGCCTGTCAGCAGCTCCAGCCCGAATATCTCAAACCTCTCGTCACCGTAGATACCGAAGCCAATCTGGCGGATATCACCCTATCGCTCTACGAACAAATCGATTGTCTTCACCCCTGTGGCATTCAAAACAACGAGCCCGTCTTTTGGACTCCCATGGTGAATGTGATTGAACAACAGGTTATTGGCAAAGATCGTAAACATCTAAAGCTCACCCTGGCCCACACCCATCCAGGCACCCACCAGGTCACCTCCATTAAGGCCTTAGCCTGGCGCTGGGCAGAATATCACCCATTGCCGCACCAGGTCGATATTGCCTATAAAATTCGACTGAATGAATGGCAAGGACGACGGTCAATAGAGATCGAGCTGGTGGGGATAAAACTAGCCCAACCCGATTTAGCAACAACCTCCATCCCACCCTGGTCCGAAACAGCGGAGCGACCAGTCGTATCCCCCCAGGTAGCACCGCCTCCAGAGCGATCAGCGGTGTCCCCCCAGGCAGCACCACCACCAGAACTGCCTCCGGTACCAGGCAAAGTCACCGAGGCTGCCCTCCCCATAGCGCCCGACTCCATGTCATATCAGGCGGGTCAGATGCCCCAGGTGCCCTCCCCTGACACATCTGCACTCCATGCGGAATTCTTTTATGGCAAACGGCGGTACATCAGCACCATTGAACAAGATAACAATGCACCGGAACTGAAGGTTCGCAATGGCGAAGGACAGGTTCTCGTCGTTCAGCTGACTCAACGACGGGGGGTGTTGTACGTCCCGGGAGAGAACGCTGAGGTGGTTGATTTATCAGACACCCATTACTTTAATCTGTTGCGGGCCGGGCTAAATGCCCTAGAAATTAAACAGAAAAACAGCTTACTGATTCATAAGGATGATCTGTTGGCGGAAAAAGACCAGCTCCTGACGGAAAAGGACGGTCAAATTGCTAACCTCCATCAGCAAATCCAGATTTTAGAAGACAAAATCACCCAGCTATCCACGGAAAAGCAAACGGCGTTTCAAGCACTACAAACTGAACTGCAACAGCAACAGGTGGCTATTGCCGACCAAGAAGCCCACATTGTTCAACTCCAAACAGAGAAACCACAGCGGACGATACCCCCACCGGCACCGAGTGTCATTAAGCAAGAGGTGCGTAATGTCCTAGGGGACAGTGTGTGGTTCTGTATTCAGCCCGACTCGCAAAAAGATGTGTGTGCAGCCTATCGCAACCATCACATGCTGCAATCCGATGGAGCCGATCCAGATATTGCAGACTACTCTGAAGCTGGCATTCGCCTTAGTTTTGCGGTCGAGCGGGAAGTGATGCAGCCGTTTTTTCTAGATCTGTATGACTTTGTGCGGTTGGAAGGGGTATCCACCATGGGCAGCATTGAGCTAGGTCCACAGAGCAAATATCACCTAGGAATGCTGCCACCCTTACTGGCAGAGCAATGGCAGACTTTGGACCGAGAGGCATTGACCCAACAACAGACGGTACCTGACAAACAGCTTTACCGGTCTATGAAAACGAAAAATAAGTTGAGTAGTCGAGAACGTGAGTTGCTGATGGAATTTTTGGACCAGTGGGAGCATCCCATGGCCGTTTGCTTTGGTAAAAAAGGGAAGCAATCGGCGGCAAGTTTGGACCAAATTAGTCATTTACGCAATATTGCGGCCCATGGAGAAAGTTTTTTGTATGAGTGGCACTATACCCTTCTGCATCAATTAGTAGTGGGAAACGCAAATCGCCGGGGATTATTTCGGCAGATATACGGAGGTTAAACCACTAATTCAGGAACCTATCTGTCAAGACCTGTGGATAACTTATTTGCCTTAATCCACCCCAAAGGAACCGTGGATAGGAGAAATATAAAGATAGCTAAAAAATTTGGATTTCAATGCTTTGAGTGCTTTCAGCTGCGGACATCGGTTGAGCGACATATCATAATTTACTGATGATAGTGAATCTGTTTTAACCGTTCTAAAAATTTTCCACACGTTTTCCACAGAGTTTTCCACAGCCCCCGGCCATTTCTTCCACGTTGCATAAATAGAGCACGTCGTCCGTAATTCAGTCGAGAAAAAATATTTTTTCCTTGACCGCGCCGGATCAGTGCACGGGGATCAAAACAGACTATTTGTACGGATATGGGCGAATAGCTGAGAAAACCCTAAGTTTTCATGGTCTATAGACTCTGGTTCAGGCAACGTTATTCAACGAAATCTACAGTCATGTGAGTCGGGCTGCCTAAAATGGGGACCCTGAGCCTGTGTGTCGATGTACACATGCTCAGAGGGGAGATGCCGATGGATTTGAAGAGTAGTATTTTTCAGAAGTCAATACTTATCCTGGCGGTAAAAGGGTGTGATTGGTATCAATCCCAATCTCGTGTCCGGCCTTTATCCTTAATATTTGTATAACTGATTCATACCACCCTGTGTGCTGCTGCCGTATAAATACATAGATACCTATGATTAGTGGTCAAGTTATTGATATTGCCAGTGTGAATAACCTATCCCACGAGCAGGACGATCGCTATCGGCTGGAAATCAACATTTGCGATCGCGTCATCAAACGCTATCCCTACCATTATCAAGCCTGGAACTATCGCAGTTATCTATTAGCCAGCGTCGGTCAATATGAAGCGGCCGCAGAAAGTTATCGTCACACACTGTCCTTAAAAGCGACAGAGCATCGCGTATGGTGTAACTACGGTGCAGTACTTGAGAAGCTAGAAGCCTTAGACGAAGCGTCTAGATGTTTCAACAAAGCTTTAAAGCAGTCCCCAGGCTATTTCAAAGCCCAGTACCGCAAAAGCAAAAATCTGCATCGCAGGGCGCTATATGGTGAAGCCGTGGTGAGTTACGAGCAGGCAATTCAGTTGCGACCTGACTTTTATAAAGTTTGGTACTATCGCGGCAAAGCACTTCTACAGCTCAACCGCACCGAACAAGCCATTACCAGCCTAAGCAAAGCCACCGAACTCTACGATGGCGATAGTAGGGTCTGGATGATTTTGGGCCGCACCCTGCTACACGAGCAACAACCCCAAGCAGCCTTAAATGCCTTAAATCAGGCCCTACGCATCGAGCCCAACCATGCCACCGCCTGGAGCTACCACGCCTCAGCCCTCAAAGATCTAGGCCATTTACAAGAAGCCTTTACCAGTCTTGAAAGAGCCGTCACCTTAGAACCCGAAGATTCCCGCCTGTGGCATCTCCGTGGCCTAGCCCTGTTAGAGCTGGATCAACTAGAAACCGCCAAGGAAAGTTTCACCACATCCTTAAAAATCAATGCCTATAACTACCAAGGATGGCTAGCCATAGGCTGGGCACTACAAAAGATGGAGAGCTATGGCCTCGCCATTGAAGCCTATGATAAATCCCTCGCCATTGAACCCGATCAGCCCTTTGCCTTTTATAACCAAGCCCGGTGCCATGCCCGTTTAGGCCATGATCTATGGGCATTAGAGCATTTGAACCGCGCCATGTCACTGGACCCCAACATTTACACTGAGCGAGCCCACGCCGATCCACTGCTACAGTCTATTTTGAAAGATATGCAAGACAACGACAGTGGCGAAGATCTCGAAGCCGTAGAACGAATTGACTTCGATGCTGAATAAACAACCATAAAACTGTAGCGGTGCTCAATTGAACACCGCTGCAGTTTTATTTAAATGGAGCTAAGCGGGCTCGAACCGCTGACCCCCTGCATGCCATGCAGGTGCTCTACCAGCTGAGCTATAGCCCCTTGGGTCTAATTAATAATCACTTGCCACGTAGCTTACCGTCAAGCATCTCACGCAAGTTTGGCTGCTTAGCCCCAAAAATGGGGAGCCAAACCTCTGAAACTAAAAGAGTTCAGACTGTGATGCCTGAACTCTTTTAGGGCGATCTAGCCGATGGAACTAGACAGGTAAAAATGACTGAAAGTCACCATTTAATCGCCCATACGTAGACGCAATCAACACCATTACTGGTGTTTTAACGCCTGCCACCAAATGAACCACCACCACCACCGCGATTTTCACGGGGCTTAGCTTTATTAACCTTAAGGTCGCGTCCCATCCAATCTGCACCGTCTAGAGCTTCAATGGCAGCTGTTTCTTCTTCTTCAGTACTCATTTCTACAAAACCAAAACCGCGCATGCGACCAGTTTCGCGATCAGTGGGGAGCTGAACGCGCTTAACGGTGCCATACTCTGCAAAGACAGCTGTGAGATCAGCGTCTGTAACGTCATAGGACAGATTGCCCACATAAACTGACATGGATAATTTTCTCCAAAACTTAAAGGATATGTAGAGGGAAGGTTCGGAGAGGAGGCTGTCAATGGAAAAACGTGAAAACTCGTTAATACTAAAAACAAGAAATACCAACCGATCTTTATTCTCTGCGACTCATCATATCTAAGAAATCACCGATTGAACGAATTTAATCGACTGAATGGCATCTGAATCACAATTAGCTCTAAACACAAATGCACTGCCACCTAGCAAGGTGGCAGTGCGCACGGGTCATAACCCTAGATTTTCGGTGAAATGAGCCCTAAGTGCAGGTTAAACCCACAGAATTAAACCCACAGAGTTAACTATTGGCCATTTTGCTGGTGAAAGCGTCACCGGCAACGGGATAAATGCGCTCGTTGAAGTCCGTTTCACGACCTGTTACAAGCTTAGAAAGGCTATCGAAACCTTCAGAGTTCCAATTGCGCTCGTGGATAGGCTTAGACTGCTCGCCAAAGAAATAGGCTTGAGTACCAATAATGGATGCAGCGACCCAACCAACAAGAATGACAGCGAACAAGATACCAAACATAATGTGTCTCCTAATTTTAAAACGTGTTTTGAAGCGACGGGTCGTTGATGATCGACATGCCCTGAATGGCTTAGCTAACGACTAGAGCTGTCATGGTCAATACGCTGAGGAGCAATATGGCTAGGCCACCTTGCAGCATGTACTGGCGTTGCTGTTCAGGGGAAGGGGAAGTGGCGAGGTACATGGCAGGCTCAGTTGCGTAGTTGTTGAGCCGTCCTGTTTCGTCAGTGGTGGTGTACATAATCTGATGCCTTTTTTTATCAGTTTGCTCTTATGTAAATTAATGTAACGCAAAATATTACAAATTGCAAATATACTTGACAAAATCAGGACTAGGAGTATTTATACCTAGAGTCGTTCAGCCTACTCAGCATTAGGTCCCCATGGAGGCCTGCCCCATGGAGTAGGGAGATGAAGCCCCATGGAATAGGTAGATGCTTCAGTGGCGCTTTGATCGGTATCCAGTGTCCCTGCTTAGTTAAGACTGGCGCGATCTCAAAATCGGCCATCTAGTCCCATCCATCCCCTAAGGACCTACCGTAAAAAAAATCAGTGACTCCTGCTTAGTCATCAACTATCCGCGATACAGTCGGAAAACACTTTTCACCCGACCACCACAATGACCACCCCTGCTCACAATCCTCCCCCGACAGATACAGGCGCTCCAGGCACAGAACCTCTAGATATAGAGGCCCTGCTGCTGCAATTACGTCGTAAACAAGGAACCTGGGTTGATTGGGCAGCGGCCTGCCAAACTCTGCAAAAAACAGGCATGTCACCCCAAGCAATTTTTGAAGGAACTGGGTTTGAGCCCATTCAGCAAAATCAAATTGTGGTGGCGGGTCAGGTCTATCAATCCATCACCGGTGGTGCGGTGTCCGAGGCCGTGCTAGAACACTTCACCGCCCGAGGCAGTGATTCTCTATATGAACTGCGCATTCTAGCCAAGGAAGATCGGGCTAAGGCGGTGCAGTTTATCTATGATCAGGGTCTAGATTCGGAAGAAGTCAGGGATATTGCCAAAGCCCTGAAAGAATATGCCTATCGCAGCGAGCCCCCCAAGGGGTTTACCGAGCACCCAGGGGATGCGGTGGCCTTTTCCTATTGGGGCCTAGCACGCCAAAAATCGGACCTGCAAGCCCGCTCCCGTCTCATTGCCCAAGGCTTACGCTTTGCCCATAGTGCGGGTGCCCGTTCAGCCATTGAAAAATTACTGACGGACTTTGCGGTGGTCAAGGAAAAGCCCGCCCCTCGGCTGCCCCTATTTCGCCTAGAGACTGACACTGATATCCCCTGCGTTGTTCAGTTATTGGGGGAATGGCCCCTCTCTGCCCAGGCATTTCAGTCAGCCCCACCAGCAGAGCCTGACCCCTTATTTGGCATTGTGCACTCGTCCTCTGCCCAGCAGGCTTGGGTCCCAGTCCCCGGTTGGCAGGTGGTGGTCACCTCCCAAGACCCAGTGGGCTTGCTACTACCGTTTAATAAACTGCCCGGTCAAACAGATAGTTCCGTGTCTGAGAACGTCTTAGTGCTGGTCGATCGGCAGCAACAAGCGTGGGATGATAACAGCTACTTTGCAGTAGCGGGTGACGATGGTCAGTTAGCTATGCGTTGGTTTGATACTGAGCCCAGTACGCCATTACTGGGCCGGGTGATTGTCATCGTGCGGCCCAAGAAGGTGCTAGATGAAGACTATACCCAAGAGCTTTGGCAGATTGACGAATAATGAGGAGACCCCATGGCCTTAGAGCGTCGACTATCGCGGGCAATGTTTGAGGCGACTGAAATGGTAGAACTGCGCCAGATTTGCTTTACCCCAGGGCGTGTTTTCGAACCCGGCAAATATATTACGGGGGATTTACCCGATGTCGCTTTCACCATGGGACTGGTGGAAAAACTCCCCCCAGTCCGAGGTAAGAGTGAAGAGATTTCGGATGCAACAGAAGAAGAGTAGTTTTGGCTAACGTAGGGCAAAACCCTGTTGGGCATAGCCAATTTTTGAAGGCCGGGCAGTCGCCCCATGCCTATAGAAAACCAGCAAAGCTCAAACAGGCAAGCAACGCTCAGCACACATTAAGAAGGAGTTGGAGCTATCTTTACCCGACCATTAGCAAAATTAATTGAGGAGTTTCAGCGGTTGCCGGGTGTGGGTCCCAAAACGGCCCAGCGTTTGGCGTTGCATGTGCTAAAACGGCCTGAATCTGAGGTCCGTGCCCTGGCCCAAGCCCTAGTGGACGCGAAGCAGCAGGTGGGACAGTGCTCTATCTGTTTTCACCTTTCAGCCGATCCGGTGTGTGATGTTTGTCGCTCTACCCGACGGGATAATCAGACCATTTGTGTCGTCGCTGATTCGCGGGATGTTATTGCCATTGAGCGGACCCGCGAATTTAAGGGCAAGTACCATGTCCTGGGTGGGTTAATTTCTCCGATGGATGGCATTGGTCCCGAACAGCTCAACATTGGCCAGTTGGTGCATCGGGTGAATAAAGACGACATTGCCGAAGTGATTTTGGCCATTAGCCCCAGTATTGAGGGGGATACCACTACACTCTATGTTGGACAACTGGTAAAACCATTTACCAAGGTGACACGCATCGCCTTTGGCCTACCCATGGGCGGAGACCTGGAGTATGCGGACGAAGTCACCCTGGCGAGGGCATTAGAAGGCCGTCAGGCCCTCGGTTAGGGAAACAACGACGGGTTAACGTAGCTTTTGTTTGATGAACGCCAAAATCTTGGCGGTTTGATTTTTGAGCATAGCCACTTCTTTTTGGAGGGTGGCTACCTGCTGTTTTAGGGCGGCGATTTCAGCTGCGCTATCACCGGAGGCGGCAGAAGCCCCGGCGGCGGCTCCGGCGGCGGCGGTCTGGGGGCGAACCTTACGCGCCTTGACCATGGATGCCTTAATGGCGTCAATCAGCTCTTTCTGCTCAAAGGGCTTTTGAATAAACTCAAAATACTCGAAAGGGCCTTGAATTTTTTCAGTGACTTCTTCCCGCCGCCCTGACATCAATACAAGGGGAATTTTCTGTAGCTCTGGGGATGCCTGGATGGCTTGAAAGACTTCCCACCCACTCATGCGCGGCAGCAAAAAATCAAGCATGATCAGGTTGGGCTTTTGATTGCGGATAGCGTCTAGACCTTCGACACCATCGGTCGCTTCAATCACTTCAAAGTTCCCTTGGGGCAACATATCCCGCACACGCATTCTGATGACCCGGCTATCATCAATCACTAAAATTTTATGACTTGCTGCCACGACTCGCTCCTAATAGATAGCTACAGTTTAAATACCGTGCTGCTGATCTTTGCCTAGTTCAGCAACGTTATAAAAATGGTGCCCAGTCGGCAACCATGGGAGGTCTGACCCTGACTAGTTTCTAAGAATCATATAGGATCGATATCAATAAGATGCTAGAACTCTTCTATTAAAGAACCCATCGAACGCCATCCTCGCGTAAAGCTGAGGATACCCAACCCACTCTAGAAAAACCTGATTGCGTCATGGAAAGTTTATCTCAAATGCGTTCCGGTGGAGCCGATAGGCCTGAGATTGTACAGTTGCCAGAGTGGTTGAGACGCCCCATTGGTCGAGCAAGTGAGCTGTCGACGGTACAAAAAGTCATTAAACAGCGCCAGATTCATACAATCTGTGAGGAAGGCCGATGCCCCAATCGGGGTGAGTGCTATGCCAATAAGACGGCTTCTTTTTTGCTCATGGGGCCTACTTGCACCCGATCCTGTGCCTTTTGCCAAGTGGATAAGGGCCATGCTCCCATGCCCTTAGACCCGGAGGAGCCGCAAAAGGTGGCGGAGTCGATCAAGGTATTGGGGTTGGAATATGTGGTGCTCACATCGGTGGCACGGGATGATTTACCGGATCAGGGCGCGGGTTGGTTTGTCGCCACCATGGTGGCGATTCGGGCGATGAATCCAACCACACAAATTGAGCTGCTCACCCCTGATTTTTGGGGAGGACCTCAGCCGGAGGAACAGCAGCGGCAACGCATAGCCATGGTGGTGACGGCTCAACCCGCATGCTTTAACCACAATGTGGAGACGGTGGAGCGTTTGCAGGACCCCGTGCGACGGGGGGCTAAGTATCACCGCTCCTTAGGGGTATTGCGCCAGGTGAAAGAATTGGATGCGACCATTCCGACAAAGTCGGGCCTCATGTTGGGCCATGGGGAAACGGAGGATGAACTGGTGACGACCATGCGGGATCTGCGCGCTGTGGGGTGCGATCGCATCACCCTAGGGCAATACATGCGGCCATCCCTAGCCCATTTGCCCGTACAACGCTACTGGACCCCCGACGAATTTGACCACCTAGGCCACATTGCCCGCGACTTAGGATTTTCTCAAGTGCGCTCAGGCCCCTTGGTGCGCAGTTCTTACCACGCTGGGGAAGCATAGCCGTCAGGCCCTAACTCCCATCCGCATCCAGCCCATCAATAGTTTGAGCTGCCAGCTCGCGCCATTCCTGAACCGCATAGGGCGGCACGACAATCTCCCCCACCACTGGACTGGGGCCGTTGCCCTGGAGCGGCACCTGGAGAGTCAAGGGTATGGCTTTTTCTAGCTCAGCCATGACAGCCGTCATATCGTACTGATTGGTGTTACTGGGCAGTACCGGAGTGGGTGGGTCCAGTTTTGGACTCGCCTGCCACCCCAGGAGCGTGCCCGTGGCAACCGTCAAGGGCTGTTGCGGGTCCACCGTGACCACCCCCGGAAACCCTACCAGCCTGAGATATAGGCCCTCTAAACCGTCGGGGCGATAGCGTTTGAATAAAATGGCCTGCCAAGAACGATCCTTGCGATCGCGAAGACTTTGCTGAGATCGCAACGTCGTTTGTCCAGGGCGCTCATGGTAAACATGCACGGAAGCCAGGGCCGGTGGCACCCCCAGGACCAGGGTTAAACAAAGCCCCGCCAACACCAAACAAAGCACACTGCTCACTAGCCGCCTTACCATGCCCCTAAACCCCTGCTCCGCTTCAATCCGCTCCCTTTAGGATAAAGCGTGCAGCCTTGAATCAGGCAGCATGGATGCAGATCGCCCCCCCGTTCAGCAGACGATCTGAGTTAATCACTGGCCGTTGCTCAGGGAGCGCATCATCCCTCGATACAGTGACTCACTCAGCAACGACAATCATGGATCTACAGTTTGCTCAGGGCATCCAACACAATGCGATAGCGGGCGGCCTCATTATTGGTCAGATATAGGCTACCGGCTCTCTCCAAGTCTGTTTCAGCCCCCCCAACATTACCCAACAGCGCATTCGTAACGCCGCGATAATAGAACACGTCCGGATCAAAGACATTGGCGGCGATCACCGTTGAGAAATCAGCGTAGGCTTCCTGGTAATTGCCAGTTTCGTAATGCAAGCGACCACGACTGGAGTAGGCATCCCAATAGTTACCATCGAGATCGATGGCGGTGGTGTAATCCCCCAGGGCCCCAAACCCGTCACCCAAATTGGCAAAGGCATCTCCTCGCCCCTTATGGGCCGGGGCATGGTCCGGCTCAATCGCAATGGCGGCAGAAAAATCCGCCACGGCGGCCTGCTGATCACTGGTGAGCAAATAGGCCTTACCCCGACCGTAGTAAGCCTCAGTGGACCCAGGGGAAAGCTCTAATACTTGGCTAAAGTTGCTAATGGCTGCATTCGCATCCCCCACGGAAGAATAGACCTGTCCCCGAATTAAATAGGCATTAGCATAGCTAGGATTGATGCTTAAAACCGTGTTGAGGGAATCTAGGGCGGCCTTGGGACGGTCCTGGGCAATGAGGGCAAAACTACGGTTGTAATAGGCTTCCAAATTGTTTTCGTCTAGGGCAATGGCCTGGTTAAAATCGGCCAGGGCAGGCCCAATGGACCCTAGTTGATAGTGGGCCACACCCCGATTAAGAAAAGCCTCGGAATAATCTTCCCGGAGGGTAATGGCCTGGGTAAAATCGCCCACCGCCTGCTCTGAATTGCCTAGGGCTTTGAAAATTAAGCCCCGGTGCAGATACGCAGCGGGATTATTGGGATCTAAACGAACGGCATCATTGAGATATTCCAGGGCGATGCGATAGTTGCCCTGCTCAGAATCCAACAGTCCGCGATAGATGTAGGCAGTGGCCAAGCTCGGGTCCGTGGCAATGGTGCGGTCAAAATCCTCTAGGGCACTGGCTTGATTTTGCAGATCGTAATGCAGGATGCCTCGGTTTAGATAGGCCGCACTGTAATTAGGATCCAGGGTGATGGCCTGGTTATA
>CALHGI010000408.1 GCA_938029995.1 uncultured cyanobacterium
ACTGCAACAACATACCGAACAGTCCCAGGAGCTGCTGCAGACCAATACCAATTGCCGTGATTTAAGGGCTCGTCTCCAGCGCCAGCAGCGCTATACCCTCCAGTTCAAGGCGGCCCTGGAAAAATGCCTCACCATGTCCACTGAGTCATCCCCCAGTCCCATGGCTGTGGATGCGGCGGCCATGGCCATGCCCAAAATTGATGAGATTCGTCCTTGGGAATCTGTTCTGGGCCATGGCAAGCTAGACCCTCAGCTAGAATCGATGATCCGTTGTGTCCATGGCACCCAGCCTGCTCCAGGCACCCAGTCTGCCCCAGGCACCACCCTAGATCATGAAGCAGAAGACCAGCTGTGGCATGATTTAGCTCGGGTTATGGACCCCACAGAGCCATCTGAGCCCCTGATCCATGAGCCCCCTGCCTACGAGCCAAGGGTACAGATGGAGGCAACCCCCGACACCTCGCTGTTGGATGACAGTGCTAGCCAATTTACCGAGCCCTCCCCCTGGGGCAACGAGCCTGCCCACCTGAGCGCTAAGGCCCTTGATGCTGAGGTTGATGACAACAGTTCAGGGGATGATGGTGTATCCACCCAGCAGGCGGATACCGCGTTAGAAATCCCAGGGGCGTCTTCTCCCCTGTCGTCCCAAGCCAATGAAATCCTAACCCGGCTCCAAGCGTCTAAGGTGGTTACGGCGGCTGACACTTACCTGCCTGCCATGGCCGGCCAAAGCAGCCCCTCTCCCCTGGTTAACCCCCTCAAGCCGCAAAAGCGTTTAGGGTCCCTATCCGCCATTGATCTACCTAACTTTCCCCGGCTGAAAAAGCAGTCTTCCCAAGCCAAGGTTTGATCGAAACTTTATTCGGGATTCCTTAAAAATAATTCTTTTTCTGAGTCAACTTAGGTTAGACTTTGTTAACTTCTGGTCAATATGTAAGAGCAACGGATAGCCATTAACTGCTATTGCTGGTTTACAGGTATATCTAAGGTGGCCTCTCACTGCCTGGAGATATTTGTCTAGAAAGGTACCCTGCGGGTTTGCCTTAGCCCCTCAGGCGGCGATTGCATCTTACCCATACAAATAATATGAGTCCGTCATCTTTAAAAACTGTTTTAGAAAGTTCGCCATCAGCTAAGGCTGTTAGTGAAGCCCATATCGCCACGGCAATTCTCAACGTCATTGAAACCGCTCGTTCCCAGGGGCAAACCTTGGATGATGTCATCACCGAGCTGATGGCAGATGACGCCCTGTTGGACCCTAAGAGTCGCCATCTGTTGGGCGATATCTTGACCCAAGCATGGAATACCCTTTGAAGGATTGAATTAAGAGATTAATTAGGGGCGGCCGCCAAAAAAATGTCAGGTTAGGTGGCGTCCGTCTTGCTATCCCCTACGGCCATCTGTAAAACCATGGGCTCACCACCGGACTGGTGATATTTATCAGCCCATTTGCGCAGGAGCAAATCTAACTCGTCCAGGGCCTGCTGCCGATTTTCCGATGGAATATCTAAGGATTCCAGGACTCTCATGGTGCCGTCTTTGCGGGCCACCCATTCGTGCATGATCCGAAAATAGCGAGCTGTATCTTCGATCATGGTATAGGTTCTTTCCGCGTCATCCGTCGGAATGTAGGACGCCCGCGCTAGGGAGTAAAACGGCATGCCCCAGGGGGAGTCAATGCGGCATACGGTGCCTGAATAGATCAGTCGACGTCGGATATGTTCCGCTAGGGCTTCGCTCAGGGGAAGTTGGCGTTCGCTGGGAACAGATTCTTGGGAACGGGCGTGGAGAAACTCAATCAGCTCGGCAAATTGAAACGATGTAATGAGCTGGGCGTCTGGCAAATTTGACGGCAGCTTTTTCTCAATTTGGGCCTTTTCTTCCGAGGTCAGGTTTGTTCCAAATAGTCTCGAACGTCCAGGGGTCCAGGGATATTGTTCTAGCCAAACATAGGGAAATTGAATCAAATAGCGGGGTTCCTGTGCCCCCAGCATTTTGAGTAATTTACCTTCACTCAAAGCCTGTTGTACTTCTTCAACGATGGCCTTGACCCGTTTGGGTTCAATGTGGTGTAAATGTCCTGTCATGCGCAGGTTTTGTCCCTGCTCCATGTAGGTTGTATAAATGGCGCACTTAGCCGCCGTAGCCGCTGCATCTAGAAATGCCCCATGACGATGCCCGCCAGTGCGCATAGCGCTAAAGGCGAGGTACATCATGATCTGATCAATGGCGCTGGGTTCTAGGCGATTGATCAGATCGGCATCAGTAGTCATCGGTGATTGAACATTGGTCATGGAGGACGCTCAGGGATAGATACACGCTGATTGTGTAGACAGATAGTTGGGTCTAGGCTACCTCAAGAAGTGACAACTTTTTTTGATTTGCACAATATGCGCAGGGTTACTTCAAGGGTAATTGCTACTTATTTACTAGCTTGTAACGGTTAGCGTAAAACTTTTTCTGATTTATATCTATAGTTTTTCCATAGTGCTTTGTCTGTTCGCCGTTGGAACAAACTAGCTGGGATATTGTTAGGCTGTCAAACGACCGCTACCCCGATAGGCCTGATCGTTGGTGATGCGGCCACTGCCCCGATAGGCCTGATCGTTGGTGATGCGGCCACTGCCCCG
>CALHGI010000409.1 GCA_938029995.1 uncultured cyanobacterium
CCTCTATGAATATGTCACCCGTAAAGCTGGATTTGTCACCAAGTTAGGCAATACAAATGTCAGCCATGCAGAGGCTGGCAAGCTAATGGGATTAGCCCCTTTTGGGGGAGAACAGGTTAACTTTCATCCTTGGATTAAACCTGTTGAAAACAGCTACAGTCTATCCATTTCTCCCTATGACATTTTCCTAGAGATTGCCGCCCTAGAGAAAACCTATGACACCGGTGAAGGTAAGTCCTATCTACGTCCTTACCTGGTAGATTTAGCCTACAAAATTCAAGATGAGTTGGAAAAAGCCCTCAAGCACATTGTACGAGTTGCCATGGAGCAAACCGGACTAAAAAAACTATGTATTGCCGGTGGTGTGGGTCTTAATTCAGTCGCTAACTATAAACTTTTTAACGACCTAGGTTTAGACGACATTTTTATTTTTCCAGCAGCCAGTGACAGCGGCATCGCAGCGGGTGCGGCCCTGTGGGCCTACGCCAACCAAGGCGGTTCTAAACGCCCCGAATTAACCCAGGCGACCCTAGGCCATGGCTACAGTTCATCCCAAATCAGCCAAGCGATACAACAATTTGATGAGCTGGTGGATATAGAAGAACTTACCCCTGACGAAATGCTAGAACGCAGTGCCCAAGCCCTAGCCAACGGTCATATTGTTGCCCGGTTTGAAGGGGGGGCTGAATATGGCCCCCGTGCATTGGGCCATCGTTCCATTATGGTTGATCCCACATTTCAGCGGATGCGGGACATTATCAATGCCCGGGTCAAATTCCGCGAAGCTTTTCGTCCGTTTGCACCAGTGATTCCCCTAGAGAATGTGGGCGAAGTGTTTGACTTAGAAGGTAAATCACCCTTTATGCTAATGGTGGCTCCCGTTAAGCCAGAGATGCGCCAACAGATTCCAGCCGTCACCCATGTTGATGGGACCGGACGCATCCAAACCGTAACAGCCCAAGACAATCCTTACTTTTATCAACTCTGTCATCGGTTAGTGGGGCTACGCCAGGGGCCGCCTGTCCTACTGAATACAAGCTTTAATGTGGGTGGACAACCCATTGTCGAAACGCCGGCAGAGGCCATTCAAACCTTCTTAAATACGGATATTGATTATCTCGCCATTGAAAATACTTGGATCGCCAAACGACATGTGCGGGTTCAAAATTATGATGAACATCTATCTAAAGTTGGCGATACGGTCATTCCCCAAGGACTCCCCCACCACCAGCCCGCCGTCACAAAACTGATGGGCACCTTAGACCGTGCCCTATTCTTTGGAGAACGAGATCACTGCCCTTGGACAGAAGCAGAGCTAAAACAGCTATCGACCTTGGGGGCCCGGTATAAAGAAACCAGTGTTCTCTTTCCCGACTGGCCCCTGCTCGGCCCGCCTAATACAAAAATATCGGAGAACGTAGTTTGGATACTAGATCCACTCAATAAGTCAACACTGGCCAATCTGTCGGAAGAAAGTAATGCCGTTCAGGAGCGACTAAATCTCTCACCCAAACACCGACTGGGACTGGCAACAGACCCAAAAATAAGCAGTTATAATTTTAGCTGTGCTGTAAAACTAGCCACCAAAGCTAGCGGGAAATTTCCCCAGCAGTTTCTTAGCCCAGTCAAAGCCACTGGCTATAGCTTTGACGAGGTAAAACTGTTGATGGCCATTCTGTCGAACCCGCCAGGTTGGCAAGAGAAACTACGCCTAGAATTTTGTCTGACCCATGCCGAATTATCTCAAAAGATCCGGTGGGCGCAAACACAGCTCACCCAATATGGACTTGAACCCTCTCCATCGCTTAGCCCTGGGAACATTGCTGACTCCCCCTGGCCCATCGAGAAGTGTATTCAAACCCTAGATCCCTTTGATAATGAAGCCTTCACCTTACGCAACCAATTAGGAGATTTACGGTCTTGCCTACAACGGGCGAACTATGATCTGCCAACAATTTGTCAACGGTTGGAAATAGAGTCTTTACAGGCGATTGAACCCACACGCTTGCACTATTACGACCGTTATCGATTAGGGCAGAGCGACCTCGACGATCTGATTCGGCTATTTCTATTGCGGGTGGCCCTACCCCCAGAGCGATTGAAGGCATTATTTGGCCATCAGTTAATGCAATTATTAATTCAGTTGGGACTGCTGATTCGCCGGGGGGAACAATGGTCCGCCCGGATTGATTTATTCTGCGTGGACGAACTCTATATTGCCACCGATCATCGCTATATGCTGCTGGAAGAAGATGGCATCGGCGAAAGCCCAGTGATGTACATTGGTGCCGATAGCCAAGGATTGGTTTATACGGCCCCCCGCTACTCCGCACAAAAGGTACTGGATCTATGCTGTGGTAGCGGTGTGCAAGGGTTAGTCGCCAGTCGCTATGCCCAACAGGTCACATCCGTGGATCTCAACCCGCGGGCAATTCGTTTTTCCCGATTTAATGCCCAGCTCAATGATATTCGCAACATTCAGTTCTTCCAAGGTAGTTTGTATGAACCGGTAACGGGACAATCCTTCAATACTATTTTGGCTAACCCGCCTTTTGTTCCCAGCCCCAAACGAGATTTAGGCTTCCGGGATGGGGGCGCTACGGGGGAAGATATTCTGGCTGCGATTATTCGTGACAGTGCCCAATACCTCAAACCCCAGGGCCATGTATTTATTGTGACTGACTTAGTGGATATTCAAGCCTATCAAGCTAAACTGTCCCATTGGTGGTGCGGTGGCAACAGTCATCAGTTGGTGCTGTGTACGGCAGACCGGGATGACGTGCTGTTTTCAGTGCCCCACAGCCATGCCCCCTTTGGCCAAAGCTTAACCGACTACAATGCTGAACTGGAACGGTGGTTAACCAATTTCCACCAGGCAGGTTTGGGGGCAGTAAACTTTGGATATATTCTCATTCGGCAACAACCTGAGGGGCAACCCAGTTCATATTTCTGTAGAACAGTTCATAATCCAACCCAGGCTATTTATGGATTAGTGCAGGGTTACTTTGAACAACGGCAGCTTTTACAATCGCCTAACCGGGACAATTATTTCCTGTCCCTTTTGCCAAACCTAAGATTTCGCATTGAGTCAGGGCTAAATGGCGTTGGGCGAGACATTGAACTTTTTGTTGCCAACGATCCCTACTTTACGACCTACCAGATTAGTGAAGACCTGTATGACATGCTACAAACCATTCAACGGCTAACCCCGCAATGGCATCGATTTATGACCCCCACCAACCGAGCGCAGCTAGTGGATTTGATTTGCAAAGGGTTGTTGCAGTTGAGCATTCAACGCCCTCAATCTCCCGATTCTCAGCGACTGGAAAAACTATTGCCTAAGTCATCTGAAGCTGAAGGTATTGTGGAGTTGAGAACTAAAACCACCCCCACCTGTTTGTCGGCCTACTTAAATAGTTAGTAGTGAATAGTTAGTAGGGGATCAACCAGGGGGTGAGTGGTCTAGGCAGAGCCATGGGGATGCTTCGTAGGCAAGACCCATTAGGTTCTAGGGTATTAGGTTATGGTTAGGGACTGTCTCCTGGGCATCGTCG
>CALHGI010000410.1 GCA_938029995.1 uncultured cyanobacterium
GACTCACTCAAACGACAACGGCCACTGATAGGATGTTTTGTCATGGTTAGGGTTGCTTGAGTCAGGGGGAAGAAGTCAAGGAAGAATAGGCTTCTAAGGTCTGGTTCCTATCCACTTAATAGTGTCTATTGAATGTTGGCAAGGGCCGTTTAACCCATAAAATTCCTTTTAGTTGTGTATACAAAGAGCAATTGTCCATGATTGGCAGCTATAAGCATGTATTCCCGTTTGCATTGGTTGCATTGGCTGCCATTACTGGCCATGGTGCTACCCAGCAGCCAGCCGTGGCCCAGTCTAGTCCGCCGATCGTATGTAGCTACGACCCCAGTACGGGAACGGCCAATCCCTTAGGGATGCGGACGTTTATTACCCTAACGGAAACCGAGGGTAGCACTGAGGTGGTCTATGAGCAGTTTGGTGCAATGGTTCCGGGTCCGGCAGAGGCGGTGCTGACAACGGAGCGATCGCTACTGTTTCCACGGCGCTCCATTGATGCGGTCCGTCAGTTATTGCTCAATAGCCCCAACTACTACCGAGCCCTGGTGGGGGTCAGTGACCCTGACGGGTTTGCTGCGGTCAATGCCACCTTAATTTGCCGGGCTGAAGCTGTGGCAGCTCGACCTGCCACGCCACGTCCTGCGGCCACACCACGCCCTACGGTAACTCCGCGTCCCACCACGTCCCAGCCGCCCCAACGCTCGTCGGCCAATACGGAGCTACCGGACCTCAGTGGTAATCCCAGAGCCAATTTACCGGTTTTAGGCAATGACAGCGGCGGGACGGTCAGCGGCACCCCAGGGGAAGCCACCACACCCTCCACGTTCTACGACACGATTGCCGGTCTGGCCGATGGCAACTACCGCTATGTATCAGGACCAGCGGCAGTGGATCGGGTTTATTCCGATGGGGAATTGCTCAATCGGGGTGGGGTTCTGTTTATCTTTCAGAAGACAGGGGATGAAATTATCGGCTCCTATAGCTACATCGATGGGGAGGCCATCTGCGTAACCGGTCGCGTGAGTGGGAACACCGTCAGTGGTCAAGCCTATCCCAATGATGGCGTGGCGAATGACTTGGAGGAAACCTTCACGGCTTGGGGACCTGCAAACTTTTTGCGGGTGCGTCGTACCCGGGGTAACGAGGGCGAGCGTTATTACGCTAGCGCCACCCTGGAGCTCAATGATTTTTCAAAAATTAATGCCGGGGCGTCCTTACCCCCTAGCAGTTGCCCCTAGGTACAGCGGGTTAGGCGGCATTTAGCTGATCGAGAGCGGTCTGCATATGGGCGACCACCTGATCGTAGCAGTGCTGTACATAGCTACTATCCTTGGCGGCGGTACGTCCCGTGCGCTCAAACACAATGGGGGCACACACACGGGTATGAATGGGATGGGGCCATGGAATGTGGGGCACAGGCCCCATGGCTAGCCCCCAGGGTAACCCCAGATAGATGGGGAAAACTTCTGGATCAATGCCTTGAAACCAGGGCAATAGACCGTGCTGGTTTAACCATTGGGCCTGTTTATAGCAGTCGTTTAATACGATAAATGTGTCGTGGGCTCCTCGGGAGATGACGGGCACAATGGGCACGTTTTCTCTGAGGGCTAGCTTGATAAAGCCAGTTCGGCCCATGAGTTGGATCTGGTGTCGTTGGTGGTAAGGGCGAAAGACATCTTGGGCTCCGCCGGGAAAAACGAGGACACTGGCACCGCGTTGGAGGGCTGCGATCGCAAACTTTGGCTGAGCTGGCACAGCACCACACTGGGCCCCCAACTTCGCCAACCAAGGATTCACCTGCCAAACCTTAGTATGCATCAACCCATAGATCGGTCGGTCATACCCAAAGCGACGAAACCAATCCACCATCAACATCACCATATCGGGAGACGCCAACCCGCCATTGTGGGAACCCACAAAAAGCGCCTGCTTAGGCACATGGTGCCAACCCTCTGTAGACGCATGGAAATAGTGATCGTAAGCCCATTCCCACTTAGGCATCAGGGACGCAATAATTTTCGGATCACGTTGTGCCAGCGCTGCTTCAACGGTGTGGCTGCTACTGGGCATAAAACTTATTCCATCAGGGCAACCCCTAGCCTATCGAAAATCGGTAACCCTGCCGAGCAAGGTTTTACCGCAGAAAAACGTCCTGACCTAAGTACCAATAGTGGGATACCTAAACGATTTCCACCCTTAGAACCGGCAGCAACCCACAGGCCTCAGTCCGATCAGTACCGAGAATAGGCCTGAAAACAAAAAGGGCCCCCATACAAGCAGAGCCGCAAATAGGCCTGAAAACAAAAAGGGCCCCCATCAAGATGGGAGCCGCAGTAAGCGTTATTCCTTAATGACCTAATTGTGACAGGGAAACTTGATCTGGGTTGTGACGATGATCATGCCCTAGTCGTGTTTAAGTTCATATACGCAAGACTGATTTATTCTGTACTAATTTTCCTGACGGCCTACGGGGCAAATTAACCATCTAGAAAAGATTTACCATAGAAACATGAGCGCTGTGAATACGCCGTTAGTACAGAGATGTTTTCTAAGTAACTAAGCCCATGCAATTACTCAACCGTTTGTTCGGTCGTAACCCCGATAGCGTCAAGGCGAATGTAGAAATTTACACATGGCAGGCCTGTCCCTACTGCATTCGAGCCAAACTACTACTTTGGTGGAAGGGCGTTGCATTTAACGAATATAAAATCGATGGCGACGAAGCCGCCCGGGCAAAAATGGCAGAGCGATCAGACCAGCGCCGCAGCGTGCCCCAAATTTTCATCAACAATCACCACATTGGTGGCTGCGATGATCTCTATGCCCTCGACGGGCAAAACCAGCTCGACCCCCTCCTCACCCAAGCCGCATCCTAGGCTCGCACAGCCCGACCATCATCCCCCTTCCAGCAGCCCCACCCAGACGCAGCCCAACGATCCATCGAACCCCTCTTACCCAGGAAAAAATTGGCAGATTTTCGCATCGGCTGTGCCGTATGGGCCTATAAAGAATGGCTCGGAGATTTCTACCCCACGGGCAGCCGAGCCACCAATTTTTTGCGCCTCTATGGCGAGCGCATGACCTGTGTGGAGGGCAACACCACCTTCTACTCCATTCCCACCGCCGACACCGTACAACGTTGGGCCGACAATACCCCGGACACCTTCCGATTTTGTCCAAAACTACCGCGCACAGTCACCCATGATGGGGCATTAATGCCTCAGCTACCCAAGGCCCTAGATTTTCTGCAATTAATGCAAGGGTTGGGCCCACGGCTAGGCCCCATATTTGCCCAACTTCCACCCAGATATAGCCCTGCCTCGTTTACAGATTTGGCACAATTCGTGAACAACTGGCCCCACCAAGACAATCCATTAGCGGTGGAAGTACGCCACTTGGATTGGTTTGGCGCTCCCCAGTCAGATCGCTTAAATGCTTTGTTCAAAAAGTTTTCAGTGAGCCGGGTGCTGTTAGATAGCCGTCCTATTTTTACCTGGAGTCATCCCGCTGATAATCCGCAACTACACTCGGAACGGAAAAAGCCTCAGGTGCCATTGCTGCCGGTAACGACAGCACCATTCGTCCTAGTCCGCTATATCAGCCATCCTGAACTAGACCGTAACCGTGACTTTTTGGCAGGCTGGGTGCAGCAGGTGGGCGAATGGCTAGGCCAGGGACTATCGGTTTACTTTTTTGTTCACTGTCCCCAAGAGCAAAAGTCACCAGCAATAGCCCGTTATTTTCAAACCCAGTTAGAGCAAGCTGGCATTGATGTGCCACCCCTACCCTGGTCATTAATTAAAGCGCCACCTCAACAATTAGGCCTCTTTTGACCCTCTAGCGCCCAGACTGCAACTGGGATCACGCCATGGCAACCTTAGTCCATAACCCCACTGCAATGTCGATAAAAATATAGGCACAGCCATGGGGCTGCACCCAAATAAACTGCCAGGTAAAGGGCCCTGTTAGGGG
>CALHGI010000411.1 GCA_938029995.1 uncultured cyanobacterium
GCTGGTGACCATGTGCCGTTTTCCCGGCAGTCATTTGTTTGAATGGGCCCTGCTGTTGCCGTTGGCTGCACCGGCCTATTTGTTGGCCTATACCTATACGGACTGGCTGGATTATTACGGGCCGGTGCAACTGTGGTTGCGATCGCAATTTGGCTGGCAATCCATCAACGACTATTGGTTTCCCGACGTGCGTTCGGTGGGGGGAGCCATCGCCATGTTTAGCCTCACGCTGTACCCCTATGTCTACATGCTGGCCCGGGTAGCCTTTTTAGAACAGTCCGTATGCACCCTAGAAGCTAGCCGTTCCCTAGGCTGCGGCCCCTGGCGCAGCTTTTTTAGGGTGGCCCTACCCCTGGCACGACCGGCCATTATCGCGGGGCTATCCCTAGCCTTAATGGAAACCCTCAGCGACTTTGGCACCGTTGACTACTTTGGCGTCGGCACCTTTACCACCGGCATTTACCGCACCTGGTTTGGCATGGGGGCCCAGGTCGCCGCCGCCCAGCTATCGGCCATGCTGATGGTCTTTATTTTGGTCCTGATCATCCTGGAACGGTGGTCTCGACGCCAGGCAAAATATTACCAGGCAAAAAACAGTGTCCAAAGACCCCAGGCCTATGAGCTAAAAAACATTCGGGCCTGGGCCGCCATTGCCGCCTGCGCCATGCCCATTAGCCTGGGCTTGCTGTTACCCGGCGGGTTACTGGCCCACATGACCCTCACCCATTTAGACGAAACCCTAGACAATCGATTTTTAGAACTCGCCCAGCACAGTCTGATCCTAGCCGGATTAACCGCAGCCATCGCCGTCGTAGTGGCCCTCGTGCTGGCCTATGGTGCCCGCTTAAGTAAACAACGGACCGTAAACCTAGGGGTACGCCTTGCCTCCATGGGCTATGCGGTGCCCGGCGCCGTCATTGCCGTCGGCATTTTAATCCCGGTGGTTAAACTGGATAAGGGGCTATCCGCCTGGATTGAAGCGACCACCGGCAACAATGTGGGCTTAATTCTGAGTGGCACCATTACGGCCTTAATCTTTGCCTATTTAGTCAGGTTTCTGGCGGTGGCATTGGGCACCGTGGAGTCGGGCCTGGGCAAAATCCGCCCCACCATTGACGATGCGGCCCGCAGCCTAGGGTGTTCCCCCACAAAAACCCTGGTTAAAATCCACACCCCCCTCATGGCCAGCAGTTTACTCACGGCAGTCATGTTGGTGTTTGTGGACGTGATGAAAGAATTACCCGCCACCCTGGTAATGCGTCCATTTAACTTTGATACCCTGGCGGTCAGGGTGTACCAATATGCCTCGGATGAACGGCTGGTGGAAGCATCGGCCCCGGCCCTCATGATTTTATTGGTGGGACTGTTGCCGGTAATTTTAT
The DNA here is from genome assembly GCA_938029995.1 of uncultured cyanobacterium. Classification (GTDB taxonomy): domain Bacteria; phylum Cyanobacteriota; class Cyanobacteriia; order Phormidesmidales; family Phormidesmidaceae; genus Leptothoe. The sequence continues at coordinate 1,383 of CALHGI010000411.1, forward strand.
TGAGCTGGCGCATTGCCCGAGAGCGATAGCCATGGCCCAAGTGTCCATCCATGGCGCGACGCTAATGGCGCTCCACCGGAATCTGAATATCACTGCGCTTCAACCCGTTGGGAATAAACGGCCCATCATAGAAAAAACGTCGCGGCGGCCCCGCCACCCCATATTCCGGATGGGCCGCTAGCCACCCCTCTAGCTGTTGCACCCCCCGGGTATACACGCCATAACCATAGCCCCCCCGCACGCCAACACTGACCACCACCATCGACGGCATATCCTCCACCGCCACATTCTGGGCCACCGTCTGGGGCACCACATCCACACTGCGATACAAAAACGAAACCGCCGCATCCCCCTCTGAGATCGTCCCCGGCCGCAGCGTTGCCGCCGGGTAGCGTGTTTCCACCGGAGCCGTCATCGAAATATCGTTGTCGCTAATGTGGCGAAATAGGGTGGAAAACCCACGGGAAGGGGCCTTGGCCAACTCCCCCCGCACCTGTACCGTCGCCGCCCGGTAGGCGGGATACTGCTTGAGCTCAATGTCACCCTTGGCCGTTGGCGGCGGGAACCCCTCCGGTAACGGTGCAGAGGCCGCCCGGTAGCCCCAGGTCAGCAGGGCGCCCACCACCCCAACGATTAACAGTCCTAAACCCAGTTTCATCATCGTTACTCCGCTCCCATGGACCCCACGGCATCCCTAGCATGGTAATCAATCTCAGCCCGGTTCCCCTTGGCGGGTTACCCCCCTGTCAATACTCCTATATCCCCTTGCGATCGCATTACCATGGTAGAAAGGCAAGCCCCCTAACCAGGGAGCTAACCCAGCCTTGCCAGGGGGAAATTCACACATTGGGAGAACATTACTAAGGGTGTCCATTCGATCCAACCAGCTCCATTTGACCCCTAGGGGCCCAGCCAGGGACGGCGCTCCCCTGCTCATTTTTCTGCCGGGCATGGACGGCAGTGATTTGTCATTACAAAGCCAGATAGGCGAATTAGCCCTGGCCTTTGACGCCCGTTGTTTTTGCATCCCAGGGGACGACACCACCGACTGGGTCGGGTTAGTAAACCAGGTGGTGGAGCTGGTGGCCATCGAAAAACAGGCCCTGCCCCAGCGGCCAATATACCTCTGTGGCGAGTCCTTCGGGGCTTGCTTGGCCCTAAAGGTAATGGGCCATCGGCCCGACCTATTCGAACGATTAATTTTAATCAACCCCGCATCCTCATTTAACCGTCAGCCTTGGAATAGCCTGGTGCCCTTGGTGCAGTGGGTGCCAGACATCACATATCCCTGGGCCGCCCTGGGGCTCCTGCCCTTCCTAAGCGCCCTGGACCGCATATCTGCCCCAAAGCGTCAGGCGCTGCTGCGGGCCATGCAACAGGTCACACCCAAAACAACAGCTTGGCGGATGAAACTGTTGCGAGAGTTTCAGCTCAATCCATCTCAACTAGCCCAGGTGACATTACCCGTACTGTTGGTGGCGGCCGCCGCCGATCGTCTACTGCCCTCAGTGAGTGAGGTAAAACGATTGGCGCACATGTTCCCCCAGGCCCAGACCACCACCCTCAGGCACAGTGGCCATGTGTGTCTCTTAGAATCGGAAGTGAGTCTTTATGGCATTCTTCAACGGGCTCAGTTTATGCCTGCGGTGGCGGTTTAGGGTGGGCTAGCCCCAGGGGATAATTCCATCACCCTGGGCAACCTCTCCCCCGCCCACCTACGCCCCTTCCCAATGCCCCTGGGGCAAAAAGACCGCCCCCGCTGGCGGTTGCCCCATCACATAGACCCAGGCTGAGCCCATGGGCTGACCGACCGAGTCAAACACTGTTGTCCGTAGGCGGGTATAGGCTGCCTCAAAATCATCATCCCCAGGGGCATTCTCTTCCCCAGGGGCATTATAACCTTCCAAATAATCGAGCCCCGCCATGGCCGCCCCATCTAGGGTAAACAAGTAACCCTGCACCCAGCCTGGGCCCAGGGTCATGGCGGGATAGCCCAGGGCGGGCAAGTCGTAAAGTAGCCCCCGCACCTGGGCGGGCTGTGATTTCTTTAGGTACGGCGCACAAAACTGTTGGTGGTAAGTTCCCCCAGGTTTTAGGGTGCCATAGACAAAAACATGGATGTTTCCCATAGTGACTGAGGTGTAGTACAGGTTTGTGGACGCCCAGAAACGCCTACCCAAGGCCGGTGGGTTCCCCATATAAACCATATAAACCCATTAAAAAGGGGGTCTCACCATCGCACCGACCGAGTCTTTCCCTAGCTTTTTTCAAGCCTATCCTAAGGGCGATTATGGTTGAAATACTGTTCAACAATCCACAGTTGGGCCGACTGTTTGCTAACGTCTGACTGGATAAAATCACCGACCGCATCTTTACGCCAGATGCGATATCCATCATCCCCTTGAAACACATAGCCATAGTCATAGGGCGACTGTTCAAGCACCTGTTCAAGG
>CALHGI010000412.1 GCA_938029995.1 uncultured cyanobacterium
TAGGCAATGTAGAGGGTGCCATTACTATCAACTTTGAGATCAGACGTTTCTACTTCTGCGGTTGAGAAACCGGCCTGACCCACAGGAACCCAGTCGGTCCCATTGAAAGTAACAACTGTAGCTTTGCTATTTTGACTCCTATCTGTATAAGCAACGTAGGCATTACCGTTATTATCAAAGGCTAAGTCAAGATCCTTAAGACCACCGACGGAGAAGCCTGGTTGACCAACATTAACCCAGCTGGTCCCATTAAAGGTCATAACTGTTGCCCTGCTGTTGTTGCCAGCATCTTTGAAAACAACATAGGGAGTGTTGTTATGATCAAACTCTAGGTCTGTAAAGGATACGCTTCCAGCCGAGAAGCCTGGTGCGCCAACATTGACCCAAGCGCTACCATCAAACTTTTTAACATTGATTAGTTCGCTATTGGCTAAATCTTTGTAGACAACATAGGGAGTACCATTGCGATCGATTTCTAGATCAGAACCGTCGGGGACTCCTTCGGAAAAACCACCCAGACCAACCAGAGACCAATTCAGTGTGGAGCGATAGTTGGCCAAGGTACCAACTGTAAATATCTCAGCGGCATTAGGCAGCCACTGACCGTTACCGATGGCGTAATCTGCGGAGGTGATCTGAGCCTGGGTAAGGTGGTATAACTGCTCAACAAATTCGCTACCTGCATCACCCGCTGCGACGTTGCAGGATAGCAGGGTTAATTGAGCTGTTGGCAAGGTAGAAAACCAGCTTTGTAAATACCTAGAATAACTAGGCAGATTGTTGAGTTCCAAGGTGCCTGCACCCAACTGAAGACCACCGGGAAAACCATGGGCAACAATGGTTAGAGCCATTGTTGATTGTTGTTGTAAAATCTCAGTAATTTGTTCAATGCCATCCTGCATTGGATCTAGCACGTAAGCCCTAATATCGGGGAGTAATCCGGACAATAATTGGGCTAAGTCATCAACCTGGGAATCGAAGATAACAACCTGTGGCTGGGGGGAAGTGATCGCTGTTTGGCCAGGAGTGGAGCGTGAGCAGGTGTAACTATCAGCCTTTAAAAGGGTGCTAGAAGTTGACATAGTAGGTTTTATGATTTGTTGAGACGTTGGATATCAATCAAGTACTTTTTAAAACGTCACCCCTGACATGAGCGTGATGGAAAAATATCACCCAGTAACAGGTTCTAATAATCAGTAGGGAACCTACTTCAAACTCTGGGAGTAGACACATGTGTAAGATGTCTCCCCACAATATTCAATACATGGGTGCCTTAACCCTGTACAGCCAGCAAGTACATGAAGACTTAATACAATAATGAAAGAAATACTACGGCATTATTGAATGCCGAGCGATTAGATTTCATAGGTCAGGCCAACTAATCAGGATGATTTTGTTGCAGAAAATTTGTCGTTGCTGATTGAGGGCATGCCCCCATCGGTGAGGCATGCCCAATGACAGGGCAGTGCAAGCATCCCAAGCACCGGCAAGGCTAATGCAGTTGAACAGCAGCGTTAGTTACACCACACCCCTGGCTAGTTATGGTTTTCGTAGGCTAAGAGGCCATAACTCTGCCCGTTTTGAGTTCTTCAATCCTTTCTAAGGTACCGGCGGGAATGGCTGAGATCAGCTGCTGCGTATATTCCTTTTGCGGACTGTTATAGATTTGATCGGCAGGACCAAGTTCTTCCAACTTGCCTTGGTTCATCACCATGATGCGATCGCTCATAAATTTCACCACCCCTAGGTCATGGGAGATGAACACATAGGTGAGGCCGAATTCTGCCTGCAGCTCTTTTAGCAGGTTCAGCACTTGGGCCTGCACGGACACATCTAAGGCAGAGACCGACTCGTCGCAAATAATAAACTTAGGATTGAGAGCCAGGGCACGGGCAATACAGATCCGCTGCCGCTGACCACCGGAGAACTCATGGGGAAACCGATTAACACATCCTGGGTCAATATCCACTCGTTCAAGTAGGTAGGCTACCCGTTCGTTGAGATTGCGGCGACTGCGGATCACCCGGTGAATTTTTAACGGTTCCGCAATGGCTTTGCCGATGCTCATGCGGGGGTCCAGGGAACTAAACGGATCTTGGAAAATAACCTGCATCTCGCGCCGCAGCTTGCGCATATCTCCCTTGGATAGCTGGCGAATGTTGCGCCCTTCAAAGAAAATGTTGCCCGCCATGGGCTCTACTAGCCGTAACAAGGAGCGGCCCAGGGTGGTTTTACCACAGCCGGATTCGCCAACTAGCCCAAAGGTTTCGCCTTTGTATACATCAAAGGACACATCATCGACGGCCATGAAGGTGCGGGTGGTTTGGCCAAAGACGCCCTTAACGGGATAGCCAACCTGAAGATTTTGGACGGTGACTAAGGGGGTTTCACCGCTGATTTGTGCTAGCCGGTTGGCGGTTTCCTCAGTGCTGACTTCGGCGGTGAGGGTAGCGGCTTCGGCGGGGTCAAAATGGCGGGCAAAGATTTTGATTTCGCCGTCGGGTTCCTCTTGCACTTGCATGTAGTCAGCGACGGTGGGCAACTTGCGTAGCCGCTGATCGGGCCGGGGACGACAGGCCAAGAGTCCTTTGGTGTATGGGTGTTCTGGCTGGGCAAAGATTTGATCTACAGCACCATATTCGACGATTTTACCGCGATACATAACGGCTACATCGTCGGCAATTTCGGCGATGGTGCCTAAATCGTGGGTAATGAAAATCATGGACATGGAGCGTCGATCTCGCAGATCCCGCAGCAAGTCTAGAATGCGGGACTGGACGGTCACATCGAGGGCTGTGGTGGGTTCATCCGCAATCAGTAGGGTGGGGTTACAGGCAATGGCCATGGCGATCATCACCCGTTGCAGCTGACCGCCTGATAGTTGATGGGGATAGCGCTTGAGGATAGCTTTTTTGCGTTGCTGCACAGCGCGGACAATGGCATTGCGATCGCGAAGTTTCTGGTCCTTGGCTACCAGGGTACTCAGCTCATCATCACTGGGCAGCAGTTTGACCTCCTGGAGACTGGCAATGGCCTGCTTTTCAGCTTCAGCTTTGGTAATGGATTGGTGCTGCTGAATCGCCTCAATCAGTTGAAATCCACAGGTATAAACCGGATTTAAGGAACTCATGGGTTCCTGGAAAATCATGGAAATTTGCCCCCCACGGTAGCTTTGCAGCTGCCTGGGAGAGACCTGGCATAAATTGACGGGGGCCGCATCAGCCTGCTCTGAGAAAAGAATTTGCCCTTGGGTAATCCGCCCCGGCGGGTTAGGGACCAACCCCATGATAGATAGGGATGTGACGGATTTACCTGAACCAGACTCCCCCACAATGCCTAGGGTGCGACCCCGTTGCACCTGAAAGGAAATGCCATCAACCGCTTTAATCACGCCGTTGGCGGTGTCGAATTCGACCTTTAGGTTGCGGACATCAAGGATGGGTGCACTCATGGATAATGAATAGGGCTATGGGGTGAAATAGAACGAATTGTGCGATCGCAGCAGGTCAAAGCTAAGCCTTAATTATCCGCCAGATCAGAAAACCTTGGGTTATCTATGTCCCTAGGGGGGATAAGGCAACTATATTTAATTTAGAGTGATTTAGAGTTAGACATTGGGACTTCGGCAGATCTGCGCTAGTGCGATTGCGCAAAGGATCGGTATGTTGGAATAGCCATTGCTTTAGCAAAAATACCCATTTTTCGTGGGGATAAATCGTATAAGGCGACTGTGTAGGCTTAGTTAGCCAGAATCATAGCAATCCTTCGCCCTTGATTGTTGAATGTTGTCTCTACTCCCATCATGGCTCAACTTGCGATCGCAGTTTTGATCGTTATTATCGGTTCCGCTATTTGTTCTGGCACTGAAGTAGCACTGCTGTCTATTCCCCTTCTCAAAGCCCGACAGCTGGCCCAAAATCGCCACCCCGCCAATGTCGCCCTCTTAGCCATTCGAGAAAAGGTCAACCGACCGATAGCCACCATTGTCATCCTCAACAATGTCTTCAACATTGTCGGTAGCTTCGTTGTCAGTCGTTTAGCCGCCAATTTGTTTGGCAACCTGATGCTAGGCGTTTTTTCTGGCCTGCTCACGTTTTTGATCATCCTATTTGCCGAAATTTTACCCAAAACCATTGGTGAGCGATACGCCGAACAGTTCGGCCTCTTAGTGGCCATTCCGGTGCGCAGCCTCACCTGGCTGATGACGCCAATTATCTTAGTGCTAGAAAAGCTGACAGCACCCCTAGTCCGGGGCAATCAACGCCCCGTGACCAATGAAGCCGAAATTAAACTATTGGCCATGTTGGGCTATCAAGAGGGCCTGATCGAAGATGACGAAGCCGAAATGATCCAAAAGGTCTTTCGGATGAATGACATCGCCGCCGAGGACATCATGACCCCCCGAGTAGCGATTACATACATTGAAGGCAATCAATCCTTGGAGTCGGCTCAGCAAGAAATTATGCAGTCGCAGCATAGCCGGATTATTATTACCGGCCATGACTTGGATGATGTGCAGGGGGTCGCCCTGAAGGCAGAACTCTTAGCGGCCTTAGTCCAAGGGCGGGGCCAAGATCCGGTCACCAGCTGCATGCGCCAAGCCAGATATATCCCCGCGACCGAACAATCCGACAAACTATTAAAAACCTTTCAAACAGCTCGGGAGCATTTGATGATTGTGGTGGACGAATACGGAGGCGTATCAGGAGTCGTCACATTAGAAGATGTTTTAGAGGTGCTGATTGGTGAAATTGTGGATGAAACGGACCGCAATGTAGACCTCCAGGCCTTAGCCCGGCAACGGCGACGACGGCTGCTACAACGCCAAGGATTTCAAACAGATTTAAAGCGGAATCGGTAGGTTAGCCCCGTCGTCCTAGGGCAGACGACACAAAGATTTACATCGTCTGCCATAAAACCCCATAACAATTGAAACCTATAGATGCTCCGGTTAAGCGCTGGCCTAACCGAAGCAATAAAACAGCGGTAGCCCCATGAACTCCTATTCCCATGATGCCAATGGGGATGTGGGTGGTCATTCTAAATAAGATTACGGGCTCAGTAAGATTCAGGGCGTCCATCGGACCCTCTCAACCTCGGGCAGCCCAAAATGCCCAAAATGATTGAGGCCCCCATCTGCCATGCATTAACAGTGGCTAGCCTCCCAGGGGAGTCCCTACTCCAGTTTTGTCAGCCCGCTAATGGGCCAACATTAGCAACGGATCATGTCTAACTTTTGATTGCTATGGTTAGATCTGATGATTTGATAGCTGACCGCAAGACTTAAGGCGTTGGGATAGCACCTTACTTTCAAATCGTCCGCTTATCCATGCTCGATTCAACTATGTTCCATCTTGCTCCCATGGCGTTTCGACGGCCTCAGCTGACCCAATTGATCCACCGCAAACCGTTTGGCGCCTTGATTAACGGTTTGACGAGCATCAGTTTGGGTCGATGGCGGATCGTCGCTGCGCTGAGTGCCGTGGCCTTAGGGGGAGCCATGGGAGGCTCGGTGGAAGCGGCAGAGCGGATTAACCTCCAAGTGGGGCCCATCAGACAGACACTCTATGTGAGTGATTTAGAAGAATTTGCCCAAACAGGACAGGTCCCCGCTCGTCTGAGTCTGTACCAGGGAATTTTGACCCCTGAAATCCAGGCGATGCTAAACAATCGGGTGGCCCTTAACCCATCCATGGCCGATCGCATGGTGGCGGATATTTTGGCATCCTCCAACGGAGAACTCTTGCTAGATTCCTTAGCTCGGGTAGCCCCTGGCCTCACGGTGGATCAAATTCGGGCCGCTATTCGCCTAGCCGCCAAGCAAACCGAGGGTTTAAACGTGCTAGGCATCGTGCGAGCGGTCCCCCAAGATACGTTGGAGGTGGATCTGACGGCAGCCCTGGCCCTGGTTTCCCAACTCAACCTCTCGCGATTGGAGGGCGATGCCCTCAGCACCGTTCTGGAACAAGAACTGCTCGTTACTGATGATATCGATCTGCCGAAGAACCTTGATCCCACCCAAGAAGGGACCATGGCCATCACCGAGCGCTCATTTAAATTTGTGGATCGAGAGCGCAACCGCTTGATCCCCCTCGATGTTTATGTACCCGATCAGGCCATTGTGGAAGATGCGCCCCTGGTGGTACTGTCCCATGGCTTTGCAGCCGATCGCCGGTTTCTGACATATGTGGGTAAACATTTGGCTTCCCACGGATTAACCGTTGTCGCCCTAGAGCACGTGGGCAGTAACGTTGAGGCGTTGAATAATACCCCGATTGATCCCGCAGCCCTGGAGGAACCTAGCCGCATACTGCCCGCCAGTGAGTTTCTGGATCGGCCCCGAGATGTGAGCTATGTGCTAGACCGTCTGACCTGGATGGAGCAGGTATCGCCCATGCTGGGGGGAAAATTTGACCCGGAACGGGTGGTGCTGCTAGGCCATTCCTTGGGGGGCTACACCGGGTTTGCCCTAGCGGGTGCCCAACTCGATCTGTCGGCGCTGCCTCGTTTTTGTAATAGTCTGACGCCCGTGGGACTATCGCCAGCGGATTGGCTGCAGTGTGCGGCCATAGCGCTGCCGGAGATGACGGCGGACCTCAGTGATGATCGCATTGTTCAAGTGATAGCCATGAATCCCTTGGTGGGGCGATTATTTGGTCGGAAAGGGTTAACGGAGGTGGCGGTACCCAGCATCATTTTGACGGGGACAAAAGATGGGGTAACGCCCACCCTGGCTCAGCAGTTGGGGCCGTTCCACCAGCTTAATGGCCCCAATCATCATTTAATCGCCGTGATTGGCGGCACTCATTTAAGTGTGGGAGACCCTGAAAATGTGAATGCAGCCCTCACCCAGATTCCCTTTATGCCAGAGCTATCGGGGGATCAAACCACTAACCTCCGCCAGTATCTCAAGGCGTTGTCCCTGAGTGTGGCAATGCAACAAACTGAGCAAGCAGACACCTACAGTGCCTTTTTAGAACCGGCCTATGCCCAAGGGTTTTCCACAAACACCTTGCCCCTGCGCATGACCCAAACCCTACCTGACACTGTGCAGGGCTGGCTGAGGACGGTTGCCCCCGATCAGGCTCGCTCCGGGGGGGAGACCCTAAAGTCCTGGGCCCATTTGAATACGTTGGAAGCAAGAAAATCCGTGGGGAATGTGCAACGTCGAATGATGGCCTATCTGCGCCAGGAACAGGTATCGATTACGGTGCTGTTTTGGCCCATGGGACTGCCTTGGATTTAAGGGGTATTTTGCAAGTCGAGCAATGCAGCGGCTTCCCGCGGGCTAACCAGACTGTTGGCGCACAGAATACCTGAGGCGGCCACGGCCGGGACACCAATGCCTGGCAGGGTACTGTCTCCTACTCGATACAATCCCTTAATGGGTGTGCGACAGCCGGGGAAAAGACCTTGACCGGCTGCAATGGCGGGACCATAGGTGCCTTGGTGGCGACGGAGAAAGCGTTGGTGGGTGAGGGGCGTACCAATGAGTTTGAGGGTGATGCGATCGC
>CALHGI010000413.1 GCA_938029995.1 uncultured cyanobacterium
CTGGCATCAACATCCCGGCAACCTAATGCTCGTGACCGGAGCCCGACAGCCCTGTTTATTGGGGCATATTCATCGGGTTAACGCCGCCCCAAAAAGCTGATGCAATAACGCATATTACCTTGTCAAGGTAGCAATTCCATGGGTCTTCATCTATTCTGAGGGGGCAAGTATTTCAAGGGTTAGAACGTTCGCAAACCCTGGCAAACTAAACCTGACAGAGTGCATTAGTTTGCACCTAATTCCCCAGCTAGAAACGATTGATCGTGACCTGCATAAATCGTCATACAACCATTAGGGAGAACACGTGAACCACAGTTTTCTGATTGAACCAGGACGCTGGACTCTTCAAGGTAACTGGTTAGCCAAGGATTTACTTCCTATGACCGTCAAAGGCAAAATCCTAGTGGCCTGGAACAGCAATGACTGGTTCACCATGGTTACCAAGCTTGTTTTTCCCAATGGAGAACTAGACGATATTTCCCTGCAATACAAAGGACGAATCACCGGGAGCGATCGTCAATACACCTTTGTCTTGCAACATAGCGTCCTGGGCCGGGTAGAAGGCGAAGGCTGGATTGCCCCTATGTCCATTGTTCAGCAGTATTGGGCGCTCAAGGATAGACATATGCGCACGGGGTTTGAAACCCTCTATCGTCTGAGTCCCAATCAATATCATTTCTCCGGTGGCATTATGGCCGGTCATCATTTAACCAGCACCATGGAAGCCCTTGTGGAACGCCATCCGGGGTAGAGACCCCAGGGCTTATTTCAGGCTCATTTGATAAGTTGCGTCCAATTCACCCTGGGAAATTGTCCACAGGACTGTATGGATAAGTGGTTCATCGCAGTGGCTATGGTATCGCAGTGGCTATGGTATTGAATTCGGCGCAGCGTTCAATGACAGATAATAACTTTGGCCGCAGACTGGCTAATCGCTATGAACTCATGGATTCCATTGGTCAAGGTTCCATGGGCAAAGTCTATTTGGCTAAGGATACGCTGCTAGGAGATGTGCCAGTTGCGGTCAAATTTTTGGGGCAAACCCTGCTCAACGAGCACATGACCCAGCGATTTATGCATGAGGCCATGACCTGCGCCCAGTTGGGGAATAACAGTATCCATGTCGTCAGAGTTACGGACTATGGTGTTACCGACGACGAAATTCCCTTCTATGTCATGGAGTATCTCAAGGGGAAGAATTTGAGCCAGGTGCTCCAGCCACACCCCCTGCCAGTCAAGCGATTTATCGATTTTGCTCGCCAAATTTGTTTGGGTTTAGAGACGGCCCATAAGGGCATCATCCTCGACGGACAGCGCATTCCTATTATTCACCGGGACATTAAACCCAGCAATATTTTAGTGACTCAAAGTGCCAGTGTGGGGGAGCTAGTCAAGCTTCTAGACTTTGGTATTGCCAAACTGATGCAAGCTGGCGGTAACGAACAAACCAGTACATTCTTGGGCACCTTGGCCTATTCGTCGCCAGAACAGATGGAGGGGCAAGAACTCGATAATCGTTCTGATATTTATAGCCTCGGCATTGTGATGTATCAAATGCTGACGGGGAAGCTCCCATTTCGACCCGATAATATTGACTCCTTTGGGGGATGGTATAAAATCCACCGGTCCCAAGCGCCTAAGCCGTTGGATGGGCTGTCACCCTATGGTGCATTGCCGAAGCCTTTAAAGGATGCCGTCATGGCCTGTCTGGCCAAAAAGCCATCCCAACGCCCGAGCAATATTAGGCAACTACTCGCCTATATTGAAGGATCCTGCCAGGTGCCTGCCAGTAAGTCCTCTGCCAAACCTGCTGAGGAGTCTCCAAAAGCTGTCCCCCAATCCGATGAGGACTGGTTTTATCGTCAGCACGCATGGCCTAAGGACAAACCCGTTGCTGAGATTGTTTTTCCAAATTTGCTGACGATGGATCAGCGTCAGTTACCGACATTGTGGGTCATGCTACCGGGGCAAGAAATTGAGCAACGTATGAGTAACACGGGGTACAACAATTTTTTATGTACCCTGAGTCCCCACCCGATGGTGCTGTGGGTGACCGCATTTCATAGCAAGACCCAAGGTGCGCGATGGCTTTCAAGCTATCTGGACCTGAAAAACCCACACCATCAAAAAATTATTTGGCATCTAGGCGAAAGTAGTCATTATCAAGTTCTGTTTTTTGCCAAAGAGTCGCCTAATCAGTTTATTAATGTGCGCCCTTTACACATCGCCTCTCCCCAGCGAAAACTTTTGAAGGAATGGGCCATCAGAGCCCGTACGGCTATGTCAGTAGGCAGTCCCCACGACAGTAAAACCATGTTGCGACGAGAACTCAATGAGCGCTTAAAGCCCCAGATGCCGTGGTGAACGTTGAAACGTTTCCTGGGCATGACTAGTTTTACCCTGGGCGAAATGGGTATTTTGAAGAAGGGGATACCCTCCATGCCTTAATTGTGGTTATTGCTTTGCCGGTAATTCCCTAGGGGTGATTACCCATACTGTTGGGTGAGAATAGTGGAGTGGCTAGCTGTCTTAATTATCAGCTTGGTAAACATGGCATTTTAGCTAAGCACGGTAGCGTAGTATTACGGCAGTTTAGTGAGTATGCTACTTCTTCGTACGTATAGGTGCTGAGTAAGCACGGTAGGGTAGTACTAGGGCCGTTTAGTAGCACGGTAGCAGCTAAATCAAATCCTCTTGTAGTCTATGGTCAATTCCTATGGCTGATAAAGTTGGGCGATTAGTAGGATGCTGCTAGTCCTTAGCAGTGGGACCAATGCTATGTAATTATTGGCTTAGAATCGCAGCGTTAAATGACAGACAAGAACTTCGGTCGCAGACTGGCTAATCGCTATGAGCTCATGGATTCCATCGGTCAAGGCTCCATGGGAAAAGTCTATTTGGCTGAAGATATGCTGCTGGGAGGCGTTCCTGTTGCGGTTAAATTTTTAGCCCAAACCCTGCTCAATGAGCAAATGACCCAGCGGTTTCTGCGGGAGGCCATGACCTGCGCCCAGCTGGGCAATAACAGTATGCATGTTGTCCGAGTGACGGATTATGGCGTTACCGATGACGAAGTTCCCTTTTATGTCATGGAGTATCTGAAGGGACAGAATCTAGGGCAAGTCATTCAGCCTAGTCCCCTGCCCATCCCTCGCTTTCTAGACTTTACCCGCCAAATTTGTTTAGGCCTAGAAACAGCCCACAAAGGCATCATTCTAAAGGGACAAGTTATTCCCATTATTCATCGAGACATTAAGCCCAGCAATATCTTAGTGACTGATAGTGCCAGTGTAGGGGAGCTGGTCAAGATTCTAGATTTTGGCATTGCCAAACTAATGGAACTTGATAATACGGAACAAACTAGCAGCTTTATGGGGACATTGGCCTATGCTTCCCCAGAGCAGATGGAGGGGCAAGAGCTGGATCGGCGTTCTGATATCTATAGCCTCGGCGTCATGATGTATCAGATGCTGGCGGGGTCTCTACCCTTTCGCCCTAACAATAATACGTTTGGTGGTTGGTATAAGGCCCATCGTTCCCAAGAGCCCATACCGCTGGATGGTCAATCGCTCTATGGTGCAATTCCTAAACTCATTAAGGATGCGATTATGAGCTGCCTGGCTAAGGATCGCTCCCATCGTCCTAGTAGTGTTAGCCAGCTTTTAGACCATCTGTCTCCGTTAGAAAAGCGATTTAGCCGTTCGATTGATTTGGGTCGGCAAATCAGGGGCACCCTCAAGGAACTTCGCGTTGTTCCTAAGCATGAAGCCCTTAGTGGTTCTGAGGAGGATCGGTTTTGTCGGTTACAGGTGTGGCCGCCAAATACTCCGATTGCTGAGATTGTGTTTCCAAAACTGCTCACCATGAGCCATAGTCAGCTGCCCACGCTATGGGCCATGTTAGGGTCGTTCGAGATCGAGCAGCGCATTAGTAATACTGGTTTAAACAGGTTTCTATGTGTTCTCAATCCCTATCCAATGATTCTGTGGGTGACGGCATTTTATAGCAAGGCCCGAGGGGCAAGATGGCTATCGAGCTATTTGGATCTAAAAAATGCGGGCAACCAAAAATTTATTTGGCACTTGGGCGAGGAAGGGGCTTATCGCGTCCTCTTTTTCTCTAAGGAGGCCCCTAACCAGTTTATCGATTTTCGGCGTTTGCACATCGCTTCCGACCAACGCAAACTCCTCAAGGAGTGGGTTTTGATGGCTCGAAGCGCGATGCCCATAGGGGCACCCCAGGAAAGTAAGAATATGCTCAAAACGGAGCTTAATGCTAAGTTAAAGCCCCAGATGCTACTTAGCTTTGAGTCAATGCACTCCGATGTTTAGTCGGTTACGGTATCTGCTAGGCTCCTAGGTCGCTCGGGGAAAATGGATGACCGGGTGCCAGCTTGAGCGTAGTAGGGTACTGGTAAAGCTGGGCACTGACCATTTCAAAATGCCCTTAGATTTACCTGAACAAATTGCGATCGCAGAAATATCATTTACTTCCGCCGACTTTAATATTTCACCCTGGGGATCGCCCTGGCGAATTTCAATAAATACTTCCATCCCGGCCGTTTCCAGCTCAGCCTTGATACTCTCAAGCTCTGCTTGAGCCGTTTTCTGCGACTCTCGCAACTCTACACGGATGCCATCATCAATAATCCAACACAACGTACATTGCTTAGGATAACCAGTCGATTGGGCGGCCACTTTAACCTGCGATGCCAAGTATTTAGCACTACTGCTGCCATCGTAGGGCACCAATAAATGGGTGAACAAGGTTTGGCAACGTAGGGCTAATTCTTGCTCGCGGTAAGTCGCCACCAGCTGAGGACGCAAAATCAACAGTGGTATTTCAAGCTGATTAGCAATCCCCGTCGCCGTACTACCAAATATTTTTTCCGTCAAAAGGGACCGAGTGGGGGTGCCTAGCAAAATCACCTCGGCATCATGGTAACGAGCGGCCTTTAAAATATTGTCACTGACTCGTCCTGAACGGACATCAACGACCACGGATTTTCCATCCGGCAGGACCGCCTCACTCGCAGCGGCTAATCGTTCTTTGGCTTGAACCACCGCATCGTCATCCACCTTCGGAATCTCGCGATCCTTGGTCAAGGAAACATTGTGAAAGAAAACGACTTTATCTAAGCCAGATAGCACCAAATCAGGAATAAACGTAATCAGCCTTTGCAGGCTATCTTCAAAGTCAGTACAAACTAACGCACACTTGAACATCTAGCTCTACCCACCCTCATTACTTACAGCTTAGTCTTGAAAGGCTACAACTACGACCGTAATGTTGTCTCGACCGCCACGCTGTTTAGCCGCATCAACCAGGGATTCGGCAGCAGTTGGACAGGAGCGAATAGACTTCAAATGCGTTGCAATCAGAGGGTCAGAAAGCTCCTCCGTTAAACCATCACTACATAGCAGTAGTCGATCTCCCCCACCCACATCTAACGATTGAATATCAATCCGATTTAAGTCTTCTCTCCCTAAACATTGGGAAAGTACATGCCTCCAGGGATGATGCTTCGACTCATCCACCGTTAGCTCGCCATCTTCAATCGCTTTAGCAACCCAAGTATGATCCGTTGTGATCTGATCAAGTTTTGCCCCCCGTAAACGGTAGAGCCGGGAATCGCCAACGTGGGCACACCAAGGCGTCCCATCAGCGTCACGAAACATAACAGCCACCGCCGTTGTGCCCATATCTGCCCGCTCAGGATGGCTATATTGGTCCTTTAAAATGGCATCATTAGCTGCGATAAAAGCTTTGCGCAGCATAATATCTGGAGCCTCGGGACTATCCCAATGATTATCCAAATATTGATAAATCGCCTCCGTCGCTAGGCGACTCGCTTCCTGTCCGCCAGCATGGCCACCCATGCCATCAGCAACGACAAAAAAGCGGCCTAAATCGTCCAGATAATAAGCATCTTGATTACTAGTACGTAGTAATCCTGGATCTGTTAAACCGGCAAAAAAGCGTTGCATAAAGCACTTAGGCATAGGGGGAGTAGCTAGGGCATGCGATCAGCTCGGCCAAGACGCATCAGGGAACGAATTAACGCTATGCCCGATGCAACAGCCGGTAACGCCATTCCCAACGCTAACCAGGGTAGTTGACTTACCCATAATAGGGTGGCAGACAAGGTAAACGTGCCCAACAGCAAAGTATAGTTTGTCATCAAATTGACACTGCTAAGGCGACGAATGGCCCGATCAGTCTCAATCGAGCGTACTCGTACGCGAATATCACCTCGATCCAAACGATCTAGGGAATCCTCAATCCGTCGTGGTAAACCAAAGGCTGAACTGCCCACTTGGGCCGCCTGACGACCGATTTCGCCAATAAGGCCGTTACTAGAAGAGTTAGAGACATTAGTCATAAGCTGATTGGCAAACGGTTTTGCAGCCTCCATAAAGTTAAAGTCTGGGTCTAACCCCTTTCCTACACCTTCCAGTGTGGAAAACGCTCGCATTACAAATGTAAATGTAGCGGGAAATCGAAACGGTTGATCGTAGGCAACGGCATACAGATCGTCACTGATAGCGTTAATGGACTGCTCCTCAAAGGGCTTGTCCATGAAGTTATCTAGAATATACTGAATCGAGCGACGAACAGGCCCCATGTCATCCGTTTCCGTCAGAGCCCCCAAATCAATTAGGGACCTCATGACCATATCGGCATTGCGCTGAGCTACGCCCATAAAAGTGCGCATTAACCCATCGCGGGTAATGGGCTGAATCTGGCCCATCATGCCAAAATCATAAAAAATTAAGGCCCCATCGGGATTCACCGCAATGTTGCCAGGATGGGGATCGGCATGGAAAAAGCCATCGGTCAGCAACTGATGTAAGTAGGCTTGTGCCCCTAACTGCGCCAGCCGCTGCCGATCTAACCCCGCCGCTTCTAAGGATTCATAATGACTGATCTTAATACCCGGCAGATATTCTAGTGTTAAGACACGCTGGGATGCATAGCGCCAATAGATGCGAGGGGCTTTGACCCAATCAATATCGCGGAAATTGCGGCGAAATGTATCCGCGTTACGTCCTTCATGGAGAAAATCGATTTCTAGCCATAGGATGCGGCAGCACTCCTCATAAATACCGATCCAATCGCGCCCCCTACCCCACTCAGGATGACTCTGAAAATAGTGGGCAACACCCTTCAGAATAGACAGGTCGATTTGAAATAAATTCTGTAACCCAGGCCGCTGAATTTTGACAACCACCTCTTCTCCAGAGTGCAGCTGAGCCCGGTGAACCTGGCCTAAGCTCGCAGCTGCCAGCGGAATGGGATCAAAGGTCTGATATAACTCCTCAACCGGTCTCCCCAAATCATCCTCAACAATTGCCTTGCCTTGCTCGTAGCTAAAGGCCGGCACCTGATCTTGAAGTTTTGACAGCTCTTCAACATACTCAATTGGAAATAAATCGGAACGAGTAGAAAAAAGCTGACCTAACTTGATGAATGTAGGACCCAGATTTAAAAAGGTTAGACGAATCCACTGTGCTTGGGCGCGCCTTCGAGCCGCTTGCTTCTCAGCAGATATTCCTCCGGAATAACTCCACGCTTTCCCATAGAGCCAGCGCTTACCCAGCAGCGCCAGGAAAAATGACCAGATATCGATAAACCGTTCTGGACGGCTGTAGCGCCGGTTCCACCGATAACGTTTTTCGGACGGTGCCTTTCGTGCTGCCTCTGCAAGATGTTCTGAGGTAAAGCCAGGCCCGACTGACGCTAATTGGGGGATCCTTTGCTCAAGATCAGGATTGAGTGAGAGATCGTTAGAACCCTCACCCAGGGACGGATGATCAGTTGTGTTGGGAACTGTAGACACGCAGTCTCCTAGATGGTCAGCGGCATGGTGAGGCGTGGTATAGCAAACGACTGTGGACCCTGAATCGAGGTTTTTGGCCGCAATACTTCGTATGACAGGAGAAGTGCGAGATCAAGAAGAAGATCGATATTGCTGTAGAGCAACCCGCACTTGGGCAATTTCAGCTCTGAGATTGTCAATAGTAGCCTGGAGATCTTCGCCGGAACTTGCCCCGTTAGCTTCATCTTGATGGCTGACTGTTTGTGAAGACTGAGCCTGTTCAAAAACGTCTTCGATAAATTGATGTAGTCGCTCTCTTTGCTCAGCATCAAAACGACCAACACCACTCATTCCAGTCGTAATGGCTGCTTCGATTTGTTCCCCGATAGCCGTTGCTAAGGCACGTCCAAGAAAGAACGCTTGCAGCGTTGGATTGCTCATAAAAAAAATTACGGATATCTAAACGCCATTATACCCATGGTTTAAGACTAGCTGGGGCCGAATACCCGATCCTTCAGAACTATTTTGCGGATAGAGACTTTACTGAACCCATATAAGACTTATTTCTATCTAGCCGGGGCGTTTTAGGCTAGGCAAAACGACCCGGTTTCATCTGGGTGTGTGCAGTTTAGATCAGTCAATTGGGGACAAGGCTGGAGATGGGATGGGTTCTTCTGGGGCTGAACCATGGGGGCTGTCGATAAATTGAGCTTCAGAGGCTGGCTGCTTACTAAATTGAGGACCGTTGCCACGCTCAGGCGGGGTATCTCCGGCTAACAGCGGCTCGTCATCAACGGGGGCCTCATCGAGGTTACCAGTGCTGGTAGAAATGACAGGGACCAAGGATTCTCCCTCAGATACCCCGTCCACAAAATTTTGGGGCGTATTTTCAATGCTTGACGTTTCTGCGTCGATCATGTCCTGGGAGGGCAAGATGTCTTGGGAAATCGGCTCTTCTGGAGCAGGTGCCACTTGTTCATAGACATCGTTATTTTCAACTTCGTCGTCGGTCGGCCATTCGTTATAAACCAATTGCGGTGGAGGGGCCTCATCCCAACTGGGCTCTTGGTGATCAAGCTCCTGGGCCGAAGGCACCTCAGGGGGCCATTCTGCTAGGGGAGGAAAGTCTTGCTGGGGTTTGAACAGCGGTGTCTGGCCCACGTTCACTACCTGGAAGCGGAAGCTGCCCCCTAGGGCCATGCCCAAACTGCTCGCTACAGCTGCAGTGGCTACTAGGAAAAATAAGCGCCGTTTTGATACCCAGCCAGATTGTGGCTTAGGGGTTTCTACGGTTGGTTTAACAGACAGCGGCATAATCTGCATTGGGCACAAAAAGCTTGGATAAAAAACAGCCAGGAGCTATGGAACCGAAAAAATAGGCAGTTGCGATCTGAACACCTACGTCCTGCCATAACCAATCGGTTAATTACAGGACGGAATGAAACTTAATATTTCCTCAACTTCTAACATTATCGATAGCGGTGGAGAAATGGCAATGGTATGGCTGGTATCTTTTCGTTCTCTAATCGTTGTAAAAGATTCTGGCTAAGGGTTTCAAGGAAAATAAATTATTGCCGTTACTGACTGGGGGGGATGCACCGCTCGCTCGATGGGGCCGTAAATCAGGAGTTCTTAGCTGAAACCACCTCTAGGATCAGAAACGCCAAATTATTTATTGACCCATACCGAGCGGGTAATGATGATTGAGGTAGTTTTCGGCAGATGCTACCGATGTGATTTCACCGTCTAAGGTGGCATGGGTCAGTGCAATCAGCATTTGACCATATAAGGGGCCGGGGGCATATCCCAGGCGTTTGAGATGATTGCCATTGATGGGGGGGCGGATGTGAATGAGCTGGGTAATGTAGTGCCAAACGTGGGTGCCAATGTGCTGGGGGTGGCGCACACTGATGAGCAATAGGATGGGTAAATCGTAGGGCACTAGGCTCTGGTAGATGAAGCTTGGCTTGGGGTGGTCTGGTGAATTGAAGCGATCTAACAAATTATTTTCAAGGGTTGAGAGTTTCTGTAGTCGCTGGATTGAGCTTTGGGGTAACTGTAGGTTGGTGGCTATTTGAGCGCGTACTTCCAACCTTGCTAGCAGCACCTCTAGTCTCAGGAGCCAGGGGGCGATGGCAATATCTTTGCCCACCTCATGGGCAAAGCGTTGCTGCCAGCGGCCAGCTCGATGCATTTGTCGCCATAGCTCCGTATCAATCGTCAATGAGGGATGTAAACAACTTAATGCCCCCAGCTTATCCAGTAGGCCCAGGGACTTGGCCCAGTAGTCTGCTGCGAAAATATAGGCCAACTCGGTTTTGAGGCGTGTTTGCAGGGCTGGTAGCCGCCTCTTTGTCTGCTGTGCTTGCAGATCTGCATAGACACCACTGTTTATGCCATAACGAATAAAGGTTTCTGTTTGGGCATCCAGGTCAAAGCCCAGGCGCACGGCGAAGCGCACGGCCCGAAAAATTCGGGTGGGGTCTTCGATAAAGCTATTGGCATGGAGTACCCGGACCTGGCGCTTTTGAATATCTAAATGGCCGCCAAAAAAGTCTAGGAGTAAACCTGGCTGGGGGGATGTGAGCCTCACCGCCATGGCATTAATCGTAAAGTCCCGACGGTATAGATCCTGGCGAATTGAGCTGGGCTCAACCTCTGGGTTTGCGGCTGGGTAGGGATAAAACTCTGTCCGGGCGGTGGCAATGTCAATCATCAGGGGGGCATGGTTAGCCCGCGCGCGCCAAATCAGAGCTGCGGTTTGAAACTCTCCGTGGATCTGTAGCTCCGCGTCTGGATATTGTTGCTGTAGCTGCTGGGCTAAAACTACACCAGCCCCTTCCACTACGGGTGATTGGAAGCTATCGACGACCAGATCGATATCTTTGAGCGCCACGGGGGTGTCTGGAGCTGCTAGCAGTAAATCCCGCACCGCACCGCCCACCACATACAAATGCCATCCCTGCTGTTGGGCGGCGGTCGCAATTTGGGTTAGCAGGGTCCATAAACTGCCTGATGCTAGCGCCGTAGGGTGTGCCTGTAGAGATGTTTGTAGTCGTTCGTAGACCAAGCGTTCGTAGACATGCAGATTCAGTGGTGTTGGCCTGGGTTCATCGACTGATTGCAGCGGATACACCTGACGCAAAACATCGGTTCGGGTAACAATGCCCACCAGCGCATTGCCGTTGAGGACTGGCAATCTGCCCACATCGTAGGTGACCATCAGGGACTGAATCTCACTGAGGGGGGTGGTGGTGACGATGGTTTTTAGATTGGAGGTCATGTAGCCCTTAACCGGTGCATGGGCAAATCCATGGTGTAGGGCTAGGTCAATATCCCGCCGCGAAATAATGCCTTCTAGTTGTGATGAGTCATTGGCTACACATAGGCCTGAGTGGCCATAGCGCAATAGAATACGCTGGGCATCGGCTACGGTTGTTCCAGGGCGAATGGTTCGCACCGGGGAGGACATGACATCTTGGGCGGTGATTGTCTGGCTATGGGACTGGAGAAGGGTGTCACGGATTTGGGTGAATATTTGCTCGGGCTCATGGGTGGTGAGATGAGCGGCGGCGGCACTGCCGTGACCATCGCCGCCATAGGGTTGTACTAACCGCTGGCAGTTGAGGCCCGTTTGGGGGCGCGTACGACTGATGAGCGTGAGTCGAGATGTGGTCTTGGTGGCGTACGTAGCTCCTAATAGCAGGCTATCTAAGCCCAGGAGTGTCATCAGATGGTGTGCTAATCGTGATAGACCCGGCACAAAATCGGCTGTTTTGAGGTGAATCGTGCCCACGGCATATCCTTCGATCTGATGGATAGTGGCGCTGTCTAGGGCGATACTGAGTAATTCTTGGAGCTTCTCTGATAAGCCGGGTTCCACTGCTTCCGCAATGGTCTGCTGATGGGCCCCCTGCTCCATTAACCAGGCTAGGGCATAGATATCCCGCGGGGTGGTTTGGGTAAAGGTTAAAGACCCTGTGTCGCTGTGGATCCCAATGGCCATGACCGTGGCTTGGGTTGGGGAAACTGGTTGCTGAGAGCGTTGTAACGCTTCGACTACTAGGGTGGTGGTGGCTCCGACAGCTTCAATATGGTGCTCTCCAGGGATATCTGGATAAGACTCCGTGTGGTGATCGTAAATGGTGATGGGAAGCTGGGTTGCGATCGCATGCTCAATCCAGTCCGCCGCGGCCCCGACCCGACTACGCAGGTGAGTATCCACCACCGTAATGGAGCGAATCATGGACCTTGTAACGGCCCGGCGCTCAATCAGCGGATACTGATCGCGGTGGAGAGCTAAAAAGGATTTGACCGCCGGATGGGCACCCCCGGTCAAAACAATGCGGCTACCTGGACAAAGACAGGACAGACCCACCGCTGCTCCTAACGCATCAAAATCCGCCGTTGTATGGCAAAGGATTAAGTCCATATCTTGTCCCTCAACCCCGCCGCAGATTTGCCATCAATCCGCAAATGAAAATATTAGTTCAAAAAAACCATCAAACAGATTAATCCCCACGGATTCAAGCAAAACGCTTTCGCTAGGGGCCTAATGTTTGATAGCTTACTAAATAAGGCGATCAGTGCTCCACACTGTATCACCTCCATAGATTAAGAAGCTTGTCCCAGCCTGGAAGCGAAATTCTGCTCAGCTAGCATGGTAGTTTTCCCCTGGGCACGGTGTTAGATCTTTTGCTGTCTTGAGAGTGGCGAGTTATGTCTATCTTGTTTCAACTGTTTTTATTCATTCTAGTAATTTGGTCCTTTGTCATGGTGATTGGGGTCCCCGTCGCCTATGCTTCCCCCCAAAACTGGGAGAGTTCCAAGCGTTTGATTTTCCTTGGCTCCATCATTTGGGGTGTCTTAGTAGTTGTCGTAGGCAGTCTCAATTACTTTGTGGTTTAATTGGCGCCATAGACTATTTCTGTGTTGAGACGCTCGGCTGTTTGCATGTAGCCCTAGCCAGTTACATGGCCAGTAAAAAAGCTGACATGGCTGATTTAAGGGAGCTAAAGCGATCTGTTAAAAGTGCTATGCAGCAGCATTTTTCAGATTCAGCCCTGCCGAGCATCAGCAACGCCAAAATATTTACTGCTGGGTGGTAAGGTCATTGGGGCCTACCACCTTATTTTTTTAGTAGAGTAATTCCATGGCTGTTTTTGAAGGAAGTTTTGACCGCGCCAGCACCTCTAAGTTTGCCATTGTCATTGGCCGATTTAATGATCTAGTTACCACCAAGCTTTTGGAGGGCTGTCAGGACTGCCTGAAGCGGCACGGTGTTAACGTGGACCCCAACGGTAATCAGGTAGACTACGCCTGGGTTCCAGGTAGTTTTGAGGTGGCTTTAGTGGCCCGGCAGCTGGCCCTGAGTGGTCAATACGATGCCATTATTTGCCTGGGGGCTGTCATTCGTGGTCAAACTCCTCACTTTGACTATGTCGCTGCTGAAGTTTCTAAAGGAATTGCCGCTGCTGGGTTTCAAACCGGTGTACCGGTTGTGTTTGGTATCCTCACCACCGATTCCATGCAGCAAGCATTAGAACGGGCCGGGATTAAGAGCAACCTAGGCTGGAACTATGCCATGAGTGCCCTAGAAATGGCTAGTTTGATGACCCAACTGCCAAAATAACCAAAGCTTAAGCAGCTTTCCATAGAGCTGACTAAATTTTCCCTTTCAAGCCTTTTCCCAACCCTGGGA
>CALHGI010000414.1 GCA_938029995.1 uncultured cyanobacterium
AGAGTGTCAATGATGCGGCCATTTCGGGGGGTGAAGTGATCCGCCTAGTAGGCACCACTGGCACTGCATCGACTCAGTTCACTGGGGAAACAGGCTTTTACCAGTTGGATGTTGCCTACTTTGATGAAAACGATGGCCAGGCCCTTGCCGCTATCAGTGTTGGTGGCAACCTTGTCGATAGTTTCACGTTCGACCAAGATTTGAATGGAAGACTTGCATCAGCAGAAACTCGCGCTGTACGCACTGTCAGTGACTCTATTTTCATCGAACAGGGTGAAGAGATCAGCCTCTTTGGCATCAGAGATGAGTGGGAATTGGCTCGCTTTGACTCGATTGAGTTCACCGGCGTGAATACCCCCCAAGTCAACATTGACGCAGAATTCTTTGACTTTAGCCAAGGAGTTAACACCCTGTCTGATATCAATTTCTCCGCTAGACCTACGTATACTGAATCCGTTGATGAGATTCAACATAACAGATTGCGTGGCACATTCTTTGAGGGTGGTTCAAATGATACCTTTGCTGCACGGTATAGTGGTTCCTTCGACATTCTGATGGAAGGAGGATACACCTTCTTCTTGAACAGTGATGATGGTTCACAACTGTTGATCAATGGCGAAGAAGTGATCAATAACGATGGCCTACATGCAACGAGAGAGATGGCAGAAACCATCGATCTTTCCCTGGGCACCCACACCTTTGAGCTGCTCTACTTTGAGAACTATGGTGCTGCCACACTGGAGCTGGATGTTGCTGGTGCTAGTACCAACAATGAGCGTGTTGCGTTCGGCGTTGAAGCCTTCGGCTAGACTCTCAGGTCTCAATAGTCATGCCTGATTCAGGCATATAGCCAACAAAATGAGGTCATCCTTAACAAGATGGCCTCATTTCAATCGTTTTGACATCCCTGCGAGTTTGCTTAACCCCTTGTCCTTAAACGACCAATCGTCACCCCATCACCTAGGCAACCATTCAGCCTCAAACGATTGTTGCAAGCTATCTCCTTAAATCTCTCCTTCCCAAGTAACCGTTTGCACAGCTGAATTATTACCATAGGAACGAATAATCTTTAGCTCCACCTGGGCTTGGGTACCACCACTCAGCAATTGGGAACGAATGGGCAATCGTCCTAAGGACAAGGTAAATCGATTGTGGTCTTGAACAATGATGTCTTCCGGGACGAGTCCTTCAAATTCCAGATCATAGCGGCGACGGCGACCGTCATTGCCCGAGGTGCTGTAGCGCACCTCAAACTGGGTATCGATCACATCCGAGCGCTGGGCAAGGTCCACCACATTGACTTCAAACGTGCGGCTACGGCCATCCACTCGACCCACCGCCAGCTGAGTCACTTCCTCCACTGGCACAATGCCATCCACCCGATAGGTGGTCAAAGTCTCTTGCTCCAACGTCTCCCCCAGTAGCCAATAGGCCTCGGGGAAGTCTATGGTCACCTGACCGCTGGGCTGTAGCTCTAGGTCAATGGATTCGGTGAAGGTTGGAGCTGCCTGGGGAGCCTGCCAGTCGAGGGTGAATTGCCGCTGGATATGGCCGGTGTAGAACTGATAGCTATTGGCAATGGTGGAGCCAGACGCTAGCAAATTTTTAGCGCCACTACGGGTCTCCCACAGGTTCCGGGATAAGGTAAGGGTTTGATTAGCGGCCCGTGCAACCGACAAAGACTGGCTCGGGGTTTCTGTAGGCAAGGGCTCTAACTGATTCACTAAAATCAACTGACCCGGACTGCCTTCTTGGCCATTCCGACCGTTGCGGCCATCGGCACCATCGTGGCCGTCATCACACTCATAGTCTTCTCTGCGGCAAAGGCCATCCTCACACACATCGACGGTCCAGCGATGATCATGGCACTCACATCCGGCTGTACCATCACCACCTCGGCCACCCCAGCCACCTCGGCCAGCCGCCGCTGTGACTAAAATTTGCCGTAGGGCACTGGGGTTGGTGTATTGGACCGTCAGGGTACCGCCATTGCCGCCGCGCCCACCATCACCGCCATCACCGCCATCGCCGCCATCGGCTGCTTGCAAATCATGGCGTTCGTTACGGGGCTGCCGTCGACAGCGTACCCATTCAGCGTCTTCACCATAGCCGCCATCCTCACCATCGGTGCCAGACAGATCCAGTAGGACCGGATCACCCGTGGCTCGAACGGTTTGGCTAACACCATCGCGGCCATCGCGACCGGACCGACCATCGCGGCCATCGCGACCATCCCGGCCATACTGACGGCTGGCCAACGCAACAGAGCCACACACGTCAATGGCGGCTAAGGAGACCCAACTGGTGAGCGTCAGGGTGCTAGCGGTAAGGGCACTAACGCTCAAACGCAGCCAATAACGAGACCCACGGGGAAAACCGGAAAACACATTCATAGGAACAGCACATCAATCTAACAAACAACCTGCATGGCCTAGGGGCCACAGCATGGTCCAGGGACCAAGGACTACCACAGGCTCTGACTCTGGTAGTCCAGACATCATCCCGTGGTTACTGGGATATCAAAATATCCTTACGTTAGGCATGGTTACTTAGATCAAACCACGGGAACATCGCCCGAATGGGTGAAGGGGACACAGTTTTTTTTGGCTCACCGTAGATGATATGGCGCAATGTGTAAGGGGAGTTGATAGGCTATAGGTTGCTTGCTCATCACATTGGCTTTGCCATGCAAAGGTTGCTGGAATATCTATTCTGCTAATCAATGTGAAAGATTTTACAAATCGGTTTCCATGCTATCCACCCTCGACGATCTAACACAACGCCTCCAAACAGCCCTTGTAAATGCGTTTGGCCCCGATTTGGAGGGTACAGACCCGGTGCTGGTGCCGACTAATAATCCTCAGTTTGGTGACTATCAGGCCAATGTGGCCATGTCCTTGGCCAAGCGATTGAAGGATAAACCCCGTGCGATCGCAACCAAAATCGTCGAACACCTCACCCTAGACGACCTATGCGAAACACCCCAAATTGCCGGGCCTGGTTTCATCAACCTCAAATTTAAAACCGACTACCTGCAAGCACAGCTCAAAGCGGTGTATTCAGACGATCGGCTGGGTGTCCCCACCGCCAACCCCAGACAGCGCACCATCGTTGATTTCTCCAGCCCTAATATCGCCAAAGAAATGCACGTGGGCCACCTGCGCTCCACCATCATTGGCGAATGCATCGCCCGCACCTTAGAATTTCTCGGCCATGATGTATTGCGCCTCAACCATGTGGGCGACTGGGGCACCCAATTTGGCATGTTAATTACCCATCTGCGGGATGTGTGCCCCGAAGCCATTACCGAATCATCATCGGTGGACATCGGCGACCTGGTGGAATTTTATAAGCAAGCCAAAAAGCGCTTTGACGAAGAAGAAGACTTTAAGACCACCTCCCGCGAAGCCGTGGTGGATCTACAGTCTGGTGAAGAAAGTGCCCGTAAAGCCTGGCAGCTCCTATGTGAACAATCTCGCAAAGAGTTTCAAAAAATCTATGATCGCCTAGACATTACCATTCAAGAGCGGGGAGAATCTTTCTACAACCCCCTACTGGAGAACGTTGCCCAGGATCTCACATCCCTAGGTTTATTAGAAGAGAACCAAGGGGCTCAGGTTGTTTTCCTAGAAGGCTTTACCAATAAAGATGGCAACCCCCAGCCACTAATTGTACAAAAGTCAGACGGCGGGTTTAACTACGCCACCACAGATCTCGCCGCCATCCGCCAGCGCACCGTGGACGAAAAAGCCCAGCGGGTGATTTACATTACCGATGCGGGTCAGGCCAATCATTTTGCCCAGGTATTTCAAGTAGCCAATCGCGCCCATTGGATTCCCGAAGGCGTGGAACTGGTGCATATTCCCTTTGGCCTAGTCAAAGGAGAAGACGGCAAAAAGCTCAAAACCCGCTCCGGTGAAACCATCAAACTCAAAGCTCTCCTAGACGAAGCCGTGAGCCGCTCCGAGAAAGATCTCCAGCAGCGCATTACGGACGAAAACCGCGATGAGTCAGCGGACTTTATCCAACAGGTATCCACTGCCGTGGGACTGGGTGCCGTCAAGTATGCCGACCTCAGCCAAAACCGCACCAGCGACTACATCTTTAGCTTCGACAAAATGCTGGCCCTCCAGGGCAATACCGCCCCCTATATGCTCTATGCCTATGTGCGGGTGCAGGGCATTAGCCGCAAGGGCAACATCGACTTTACCCAGCTGGGTGATGCCCCCATGGTGCTAGAGGATGATACGGAGCTAGCCCTGGCAAAACACCTACTAGCCCTCGACACCGTCGTCATGGAAGTGGCCAAAGACCTATTCCCCAATCGCCTATGCCAGTATTTGTTTGAACTCAGCCAAAAGTTCAACCAGTTTTACGATCGCTGCTCAGTTCTACAGGCAGAAGACCCCCAACGCACCTCTCGGCTCATGCTGTGCGACCTCACCGCCCGCACTCTCAAATTGGGTCTATCCCTGCTAGGGATTCAAGTCCTAGAGCGTATGTAATATACGGAGCGCCATAGGCCTAGACCCATGGGGCATGGTAGAAACTAGCACCTACAACCGGCAAGCCTACGGTTCTCGAATCCGTTATTTTTAGCTAGGGTGGGCCAAATAACTAATATGTAACGGGCCCATTACCAGCTGGCCCATAAATATCCTATGAAAATGCTTACGGCCCTGCGCCAAATGCGTGTGCGTCCCATCATGGCTATTTGGAAGCGGTCCTTGGCCAGGCTGCTCAATTACTACGAAGCCAAACGGGGCAGTCTAATCACCTTCTTCCCAAAACTATTTCTCTTCTTTACGGCCCTCAACATCGGCTGCTATTGGCTGGCCCTGCTCACCGCCTATCCATCGGAAGCCTTTGGCGATGAGCGCATGCATTATTTTCTCCTCCAATTTCCCGTGGGTATTTTAGGTGCCCTCTTCGATAGTCTCTCATTTTTCATCACGGTCTGGATTGCCAAGCGAGCGCTCAAAACCACATCCCTAGGCAGTTACATTGCCCATCTCAGCGTAGATATTGTCATTGCCATTGTTGCCACCTGGTGGGTCTTATTTGTCTTCTCCTTTTCAGGCTGGCTGATTAGTCTCATTCAACACTCTCCAGAATCCTTGGTGGGTCGAGCCGATAAGTATGAAGCACGGGTCATTGCCGCCGTAACAGATCCCACCCAGAAAG